>DASPHQ010000479.1:0-3192 GCA_035629595.1 Urbifossiella sp.
CTCTGTGCGAAGCCGCGCATGGTTGGGTCCACTCTGCCGGGGCAGAGTTCATTTCGGTGGCCCGGCAGAAACGCCGACCGACTCGGCGGCCGGGATGGCCGCCCCCCGACCCCTCGCCGGCGCCGGCGGTCCGTCGGAGTCGAGCAGCACCACGACGCGACTCAGGGCCGGCCGCCGCAACACCGCTCCGGCCGCGGCGTCCGATGATATCGGGCAATTTGGTGCGGGGCGTAGGTCCGGGACTCGTGCGCCGCGCCCGCTGTCGGGTGGGTAGCGTCCCAGGTATGCCGCGGACCGACGAAGCGATCTGCCGGGCGCGCACGTTCGCCGTCACGGCGACGCCGAGGCGGACGAGAGCGGCTGTGGCCGCCAGGTCCGCGCACTCGATGCCCGCCGGCGCCGAGAGGGCGGCGGGAAAGCATGTATTGAGGGCAGCTCAACATTACTATAGTACATGATCAGCCACGGCCTGAATTAAATAATCGGCCAATTGCCCGAGCAACCGGCGGCGGGCTGACGCAGGATGCCTGGGCCGGGTCACACGCGAGGCCGCTGCCGGGCCTGGGTGTGGACCTCGTTCGTCACCGGTTGCCCGCCACCAGAGGGTGTAAATCGTGTTCGCCGAGGCTGTCGTGGCAGAGGACGTGGCCGGCACACGGCACCAAGTGCGGCGAATTACCCGCGCTGTACAGTCAGAGGGCACATGTGTTGTCAGGTTCCACCCGTAGTAGGGGTCACGGGGCAACGACTCATCGACCCCGTTTACCCCCCACGCCACCGCCTCTCGCACCCGGGACCGCCATGACGCTGCGACTCCTGCTGGCCGTTGCCGCCGTCACCGCCCGCCGCCCCTTCTCGTTCTTGGGCACGATCCGCTTGAGTTCTTCCAGCACGAGCGGGGCAAGGCGGGCATAGATCACGTCGTTCGTGATCTTCCCGACCAGCGGCGTCCGGGCCGTCGAAGTCGGGTCGTACTTCCACCCGTGCAGTCGGTACGCCTCGCGGTAGAAATCCGGCGGGAAGGTCGAGACCCATGCCGCCAGTTTCTTGTTCATGTAGAGGGGCAGGAACTCTTGCAGTTCCATCCGGGGCCGCTCGAACTGGTAGCCGCCCCGCACGCCGGGCCGCGGGCGGAAGCCGGTGTCGGTCCGCGACAGCATGACCGGCGAGGTGCTGGCGGTGCGGGAGACGCCGCACGGGCTGATCGTCGTGGGCGGCGGGGCGGCGAACACCTACGACCCGAAGCGACCCGTCGCGTTCCTGGCCGACCTCGGCGGGGACGATACGTACCGGGGCGTGAGCGCCTCCAGCTCCGACGCCGACCACCCGTTCGGCCTCGCGGTCGACCTGGCCGGGGACGACACCTACGAACCGGCGGCGCTCGGGCTGGCGACCGGCCGGCTCGGGTGCGGGTGCCTCGTCGACCGCGGCGGGAACGACACCTACACGCTCGCCCCGGGCTCGGGCGGGTGCGGGTTCCCGTGACAGGTGGGGTCACAGGAGGTCCGGCGCGTGTACAAAAAGAGCCCGCTCCAAGCCGCCGCGACCAAGACGACCCTCCAGGCTGTACTGCGGGAAGTCGGGGCGGCCGCGTGAGTCGGACAAGATTCACCAAGGATGTCTCACCGCGGGCGAATCGCAAGACGTCGGCAACGGATGTGTCTGTCGGTAACCCTCTTCCCCAGGTTTGTCATGCAGGCGATCGTCGTTCTGGTGTTCCTCGCCCCGCCCTCCCCCGACGCCGCGGCCCAGAAGGACGTCGCGCGGCTCGACGGCTCGTGGACCGTCACCGCCGCGGAGGTGAAGGGGAAGAAGCTGGATCAGCCGCCCCTCCAGCGGGTCGTGTTTGCCTCCGGCAAGGCGGGCGAGGCGGCCGGCAAGGAGAAGGGGGCCAAGGCGTTCACCTACACCCTCGACCCGGGGAAGACCCCGAAGGTGATCGAGGCGGTCGCCGCCGGCGACGCCGGCAAGGGGGTGCGGATGGTCGGCGTCTACGAGGTCGGGGCCGACACGCTGCGGCTGTGCCTGAGCGCGGGCGGGACGCCCCCGGCGGGGTTCCGGGCCGACAACGACGCCGTCCTGCTCGAACTCCGGCGGGAGAAGCGGTAGTGGCCGTCAGTGCGGGGTCGGACCGTGGATCGAGGTCATCACCGCCAGCACGGTCCCGCACACCGCGACCGTGCCGACGAACCAGACCGTCAGCCCGGTGAGCATGACGCCCGTCGGCAGCTGGCCGAACGGGGCGAGTCCCGAGTCCTTGTCCCGCAGGGCACCGACGACGTGCCCGAGGTACGTCCCCGTCGCACCCAGTGACGCCACCAGTTGCAGGAGCGTGGTGTACTGGAACGTCTTCCGCTGGGCCGCGAGCGCGTAAGCCACCCCGACCGCGACACCCGCCCCGACGACGAACCCCAGGAGCATCAGGAGCGGAAACCCGAACCGGCGCTGCGCCATGCCACGGACCTCGGGAGGGAGGGCCAGTATAGGCGCCACAGGCTCGGCGCGCGGCGGGGTCGTCCGCCGGGCGGTCTACCGCCAGTCGATCGCCTCGAACGGCATGCCGCGGGCGTCCCCCGTCTTCACCGACGCGACGGTCCGGGCGTTCGACCCGTCGGCGTCGGCCACGATCAGGAACATCTCGGTCTCGACCGCCGCGTCCTCGCCCGACACCTCCTCCTTCCCCGCCAGCGCGGCGTGCCGCTGCCGCCAGGTGTAGGCGATCCGCTTCCCGTCGGGCGACCAGCAGCACCAGAACACCGTCGCGTTCAGCGGCACCCCCGCCACCTCCGCCTTCCGCTTCGTGGCGACGTCCAGGGCGTACAGCCGGCGCGTCATCCCGTGGCGGTTGTCCGTCGCGCCCGGCGGCACGTCGGAGTACAGGAGGGTCTTGCCGCCCGGGGACAGCCGGGCCACCCCGCCCCAGGCCCGCCCGTCGTAGGTGGTCAGGTCGGTCACGCGCGTCCCGTCCGGGGTCATCAGCGCCAGCCGGCTCGTCGCGAGGGTCTCGCCCTCGCGGGCCACGACCACGTGCCTGCCGTCGGCCGACCAGTCCACCAGGACGACGTCGGCCGGCCAGGGGAGCCGGGTCACCGTCTGGGTGGCGAGGTCGATGCGGACGTGCTCCGCCCGCGGGTTCGCCTCGCCCGGCTCGCAGCAGGTGGCGACCAGCGACCGCCCGTCCCGCGCCCAGCA
>DASPHQ010000480.1:0-2734 GCA_035629595.1 Urbifossiella sp.
TTGCCGATACCCCCGAGATTACCACCCCGCGTCCCCGGAGCCGGACTGGATGACGCCGCCCGACCGCCCCAAGCGTTGCTGCCCGAAGTGCCAGTCCGCGAGCTACCTGTTTCGAGCCAGAAAGACTGTAGAGGAGGCGGAGGGGAAGTTCACGGAAACGAAGTACCGGTGCCGGGCCTGCGCGCATCAGTGGTGGAATCGCGCCCCGGCGCCGCCGGAGCAGAAGCCCGCGGACACGGCCGCGTGAACATGTATTACCCGGGCCGCTTGTACCACTCCTCTACCACTCCACTCCAGAACCGGATCCTCCGGACCCTGCCGATCGGTTGCTTCCGCAACTCCGAATCGGCTTCTCTGTTGAAGAAGTCCCGCAGGTCGCGGCCGTAATAGATCGTGTCTACCATCTGCCACACGGACAGAACCGGGTTTCCGGCCTCGCACGGCTCGGCGGGCAGGAACCGGTGGCCGACTACCGGGATGAGCTTCGGCACGGTCCGCAGATGCCCGCGGGCGGCTTCGATCCGGTCGGGCAGGGCTTCGGGCCGCAACCCCCACTCGGGGGGCCACCACCACGGGCAGTGCTCAAGGTCGAACATCATGCCCCGTTCCGCCCACCCGAGGCGGGACGCGATGTACTCCGATTCCGGGTGCCGCCAGTCCGGCCAGTTCTTGCCGACCGGAAGAGCCGCCTGGAGGAACGACCGCAGGTCCGGCGGGAAAGCACACCCCACGTGCTCCTCTGCGCGGGACAGTTCGGTGTCGGTCAGCCCGGGTGCCAGTTCGACACCCCACTGACGAAGGATCGCGTGTTCCGCCGACCAGTCCACGTCCCCTCCTACGGTTCAGGCCGGGGTGGGGTTCGGTGCCCCGGTTACCGGCCTGGTGGCCGCGCCGGGACGCGGTCCGGCGGGACGCGGTCCGGCGGGAAGGCCCCCCAGTTGGCCGCCGCCCGCTCCCGCAGCCGCGGGACCCGCTTGACCAGCTCCAGGTGGGCCTGCTGGCACGCCTGGTCGCAGTCCTTCCCGTTCGCGTTCACCGCTACGCACGTCGCGTACCCCTCACCCGGCACCAGGTGGGCCAGGCAGAACCACCCGCCGGTCGACCCGCTGTGCCACAGAACCAGCTCCCTCGTCCAGTCCGCCCCGCTCGGGTACCACGACATCGTGCTCGACCCCGGCGGCTGGACCGCGTGCAGACGCTTGAGCGTCTCGGCCTTCAGCAGTCGCGTGCCCGGGTATGGGCTCTTCGGCTGAGGCAGGTGGGTGCCGAGCAAGCGAGCCAGGTCGGTCATCGAGCAGCACACCCCGCCGACCGGCAGCCGCGACTTCCCGTGCTCCCCGTGCGGCGGCCGGGGGATCAGCTTCCCGTCCGTCAGGTCGTGCGGCCAAGGCCCGTCCACCTGGTCGAGCCCGCTGGTGACGTTCACGTGGTCGGTCCCGGCCCACCCGAGCGGCCGGTAGACGTGCTCCTCGAGCAGCTCCTCGACCGGCTTCTTGGTCAGCCGCTCGGCGTAGTGGGCGGCGATCACCGCCCCGCCCGAGTACTCGAACTTCTCCCCCGGCTTCGCCACCCCCTTGTCCGCCAGGGCGTTCTTGACGTACTCGTACCGGTTCTTCACCGCCACTTCCAGATCCTTGAACCGTTCGTGGGACTCGTGCTTGGTCGGTTGGTACGGGAGGCCGGCGGTGTGCGCCAGGAGCTGCGCTACGGTCGCCATCCGGTAGTCCGGGTGCATCGTGTCGGCGAGTTCGGGGAACATCTTCTCCAGGGTGTCGTCGAACGACAGCACCCCCTTCTCGACCAGCACGCTGATGAGGGTGGCGGTGATCGGCTTGCTGACCGACCCGATGAGGTAGCGGTCAGTGCGCTTCACGGGCGTCGGGTCGTCGGCCTTCCGGCGGCCGGCGGCGGACGCGGCGACCACCCGGCCGTCGATCAGGACGGCGGCGGAGAGCGACGGCACGTGGTACTTCTCGCGGACCCGCTCCAGCACCTCGAACATCCAGTCCGGGTCGTCCACCGGCCGCGGGTCACGCCGAGCGGTCGGTTGCCTCTTCGGCTCCGGCTGGGCGGCGACGGGCAGGCTGACGACGAGGCCGAGGCAGGCCGCAACGAGGGCGACACGGTGGAGGAAACGCAAGGTGAAGCTCCGGGTAGGAAGCACAGTTGCGCGGGCCGGCATAAACGCTGTCCGGGTGAGTGTCTTGCGCGAAATGCTGAGATCGGCCGAATCACAGTCAAGTTTCACGGGCCGACAGCCGGGTGGGTGGTTACGGGGGGAACGGCTCGACGTGCATGTCGCCCGCCCGGCCGATGTACTGGACCTTCCGGCCCGCAAGTTGGGCGAAGTACCCGACGCACCCGGCCGCCCGGATGCGGGCCAGGAACTCGGGGTGGATGATCTCGCCCCGCTGGCTCGCCCGGACGGCCTGCTCGACGGCCGCGGCGTCGAAGGAGCCGCTGATCTCGCCCGCCGGGCCGTGCAGGGCATGCACGTGAGACCCGCCGGACGCCAGGTAGTACGTGGCCTCGTCCCGGGTCAGGTCGACGTGGTACCGCTCCACCCCGGCGTCCGACAGCCGCCGGACCACCTCGGGGAAGGTGATCTTCCCCCGGCGTGACAGCTCCTTGCACTCCGCTATCACCGCGGCCGCATCCATCCTCGTGTCCTCGGTTACTGGGTGGGGATGTCCTTCAGCCCGTGCCGCCGCACGATGTCCTTCAGCAGGTCCGC
>DASPHQ010000481.1:0-2865 GCA_035629595.1 Urbifossiella sp.
CCGACGCCGCGGCGAGCAGGAAAACGAACGGCAGGGCGCGGCGGGAGGGCATCGCGACGGATCTCGGGGACGGCCCGCGGGCGGCCGAGTGGGGCGGGTACAGTCATTGTTCAGACCGCGGACCGTCACGTCAAGGCAACCCGGCGCGGCCGCGGTACCTATAATCAGCGGCGACCGACCGAACGGGGGCGCGGCGATGGCGAACGAGGCGGTTCCGACGGCACTCCGGCGCGAGGGCGACGGCCTCCGCATCGACTGGGCCGACGGGGCGAGCACGTTCACCGCGTGGCGGGTGCTGCGGAAGGCGTGTCCGTGCGCGAGCTGTACCGAGGACGGCAAGAAGCCGTCGGACCCGTTCCGCGTGCTGACGCCGCAGGAGGTCGCGGCGGGAGCGCCGGCGCCGACGGCGATGCGGCCGGTCGGCCGCTACGCCTACAAGATCGAGTGGAACGACGGCCACGACACGGGCATCTACTCGCTGGAACTCCTCCGCTCGCTGGGCGAGCGGCCGGCGTGAGCCGGCTGGTCGTTGCACCAGGCACCTGCCACCCCGACCAGCCGGCTGACGCCGGCTGCTCGCCCGGAAACCAACATGAACCCGCAAGCCCCCCCCAAGCTCTCTCTCCCCGGTGTCAAGCACGTCGTCGCCGTCGCCAGCGGCAAGGGCGGCGTCGGCAAGTCCACCGTCGCCGCGAACCTGGCACTCGCCCTGCGCATGGCCGGCCAAAAGGTCGGCCTCATGGACGCCGACATTTACGGGCCGTCCGTGCCGATCATGTTCGGCCTCGGCACCGTCAACCCGCAGACGACGCCGTTCCCGCTCGAAAAGTACGGCATCAGTCTGATGTCGATGGGCTTCCTGGTAGACCCCTCGCAGGCGATCATCTGGCGCGGCCCGAAGGTGGCGCAGGCGGTGCAGTCGTTCCTCGGGCAGGTCGATTGGGGCCAGCTCGACACGCTCGTCATCGACCTGCCGCCCGGCACCGGCGACGCGCAGCTCACCCTGTCGCAGAGCGCCCCGCTGACCGGCGCCGTGATCGTGACGACACCGCAGGACGTGAGCCTTATCGACGCCCGCAAGGGGGTGAAGATGTTCCAGGAGGTGCGGGTGCCGGTCCTCGGCGTGGTCGAGAACATGAGCTACTTCGTCGGCGACGACGGCAAGCGGTACGACATCTTCCGGTCCGGCGGTGGGCGGCGGCTGGCCGACGAGATCGGCGTGCCGCTGCTGGGGGAAATCCCGATCGACCCGCGGATCGCCGAGTGCGGCGACGCCGGCGAGCCGTTCGTGCGCAAATACCCCGACGCCCCGGTGTCGGCCGCGTACGCGGCGCTGGCGAAGCGCGTGGCCGACGAGTTGGCGAACCCCGAGCCGTCACTCCCCGAAGTTCTCCTGTAGCAAGCGAGGTGGAAAGCCCACACCCGTTGCAACGGGTGGGCTTCGCCCGCTGTTGAGGGGCCGCCCGTGGACCGATGGGTGTGGTACGCCCTGGCGTCGATGGGATTCGCCGGCGCGACCGCGGTGGTCGCCAAGTACGGCCTCGCCACGGTCTCGGCCGACCTCGGCTCCGCGGTCCGCACCGCGTTCGTGTTCCTGTTCATGATCGCATTCGCCGCTGTCGTCGTGCCGCGCGACGACTACGTCAAGCTCGGCCGCCGCGACGTGCTGTTCCTGGCCCTGTCGGCGGCCCTGACCGCGGCGTCGTGGATGTGCTACTTCCGCGCGATCCACGCCGGCCCGGTCGGCACCGTGAACCTGATCGACAAGGGAAGCCTGGTCGTGACCGTGGTGTTGGCGTGGCTGCTGCTCGGCGAGACACTGACCCCGCGGCTGCTGATCGGCTGCGGCCTCGTGGTCGCCGGGCTCGTCGTCGCGTCCCGCAAGTGATGAGGTCCGCTCATGCCCCGCTCCCTCTTCGACGACGATGACGACCGTCCGCGCCGCAGGCGCCGCCGCGACGACGACGACCACGACCCGCACCGCCCGCGGAAGAAGGGCGACGGCCCGCCGGTCGGCCTCCTCGTCGGCGGCGCGCTCGGGTTCGTTCTGCTGGCCGTCGGCGGCATCGTCCTGGCGCTGACGGGTGGGAGCCGCGACCGCGAGGACGCGAAGGCGAACCCACCCGCCCCGGTCGTACCGGACGTGCGGCCGGCCCCCGGCCCCGCCGTGCCCCCCGTCAAGGTGGAGCCGCCGAAGCCGGGCTACGGCACCGCGATGCCAGCGGGGACCGACGGCGTCCGGCAGATCGCCTTCGGCGGCGGGGTGGACGGCGTCGCCGCCTACATGGGCATGGCCGGCCCCAACGCTGACCAGCATCTCACCGTCGCCAACGTCAAGACCGGTGCCCTGGTCGGCCGCGTCCCCCTTCTCAACGCCGAGTCGGTGAACGGCCTCGCCGTCGCCCCCGGCGGCCGGTTCGCGGCCGTCCACGTCTCCGCCCCCGGCTCCGGCGACGAGGTCGTGGTCCACGAGCTGACGACGAAGAAGGCCTACCGGTTCACCCCCTACTCGCGGAAGGCGCGGATCATCGACCCGGACCTGATGTACGTCGGGTTCGTCGGGCCGGACCGGCTCCTGACGGCGCACGAGACCAGCGGGTTCGACGTGTGGAAGCTGCCGGGCATGGAGCGGGTGTGCGGCCAGCCGGGCCGGCCGAAGGACGCGATCCCGAAGCTCCAGCGGAATGCGTTCAGCATGCGCTGCACGAACGCCGCCCTGTCGCCGGACGGCAAGACGTTCGCCGTCCTCGACGGCGTCCCCAACAGCAGTGGGTTCTCGTTCTACGACACGGCCACGGCCGCCCGCACGGGGCAGACGCCGCTGTTCATCCCGGGCCTGTCCGCGAACTTCTGGGGGGTCGCGGT
>DASPHQ010000482.1:0-4540 GCA_035629595.1 Urbifossiella sp.
TCGCCACCGCCAGGTCGGCGATCGTCACGTCCTCCGTCTCGCCGCTCCGGTGGCTCAGGATCGCCGTGAACTTGTTCCGCTTCGCCAGCTCCACGCTCTCCAGCGTCTCGGTCAGCGTGCCGATCTGGTTCACCTTCACCAGGATGCTGTTGCCGCACCCCTCGGCGATGCCGCGGGCCAGGCGCTTGGTGTTCGTGACGAAGAGATCGTCGCCCACCAGCTGCACCTTGCCGCCGAGCTTCGCCGTCAGCTTCTTCCACCCCGCCCAGTCGTCCTCGCTCAGCCCGTCCTCGATCGACACGATCGGGTACTTGGCGCACAGCCCGGCCCACAGGTCGATCATCTCGTCGCTCGAAATGACCTTGTCGGGGGCGCTCTTGAAGAAGCAGTAACCGTCCTTCCCCTTGTGCTTCGCCTCCTCGTACAGTTCCGTACACGCGGCGTCGAGCGCGAAGCCGACCTGCGAGCCGAGCTTGTAGCCGGCCTTCTCGACCGCCTTGCTGATGATGGCGAGCGCCTCGTCGGCGCCGGGGATGTTCGGGGCGAACCCGCCCTCGTCGCCGACGGCCGTGTTCAGCCCCTGGTCGTGCAGGACTTTCTTCAAGCTGTGGAACACTTCGGCCCCCATCCGCAGCCCCTCGCGGAAGGTGCTGGCGCCGGTCGGGACGATCATGAACTCCTGGAAGTCCACGTTGCTGTCGGCGTGCTTGCCGCCGTTGAGGATGTTCATCAGCGGCACCGGCAGCGTCACGGCGTTGGTGCCGCCGACGTAGCGGTACAGCGGCAGGCCCACCGCGGTGGCCGCGGCGTGCGCGGCCGCCATCGACACGCCGAGGATGGCGTTGGCGCCGAGCTTCGACTTGTTCGGGGTGCCGTCGAGCTCGATCATGCGGCGGTCGAGCCGCACCTGGTCGAGCACGCACAGGCCGGTGAGGGCGGGGGCGATGGTGTCCTTGACGTTGCGGACGGCGCCGAGGGTGCCCTTGCCGCCGTAGCGGCCCTTGTCGCCGTCGCGCAGCTCGGCGGCCTCGTGCGCCCCGGTGCTGGCCCCGCTGGGGACCGCGGCCCGGCCGACGGTGCCGCACGCCAGCCGGACCTCGCACTCGACGGTGGGGTTACCCCGGCTGTCGAGGATCTCGCGGGCGGTGACGCCCGAAATGGTGTGGTTCATGCCGATGGGATAGTGCCGCGCCGCGGGGAAGTGAAGGGGGTGAGCGCTGAAAGCCCGGGGACGGCCGTCCCCGGGCTTCTTCAAGGGACGCACCGGCCGCGGGGAACGTCCGGGACCAGGCGGCGTCGGGGGCCGCCGCCGGTCAACCGGACCGGCCGGGGGGCCGGCGGCGATCGGCCTCCGGCCGTGCGCCCCTGCCCCCCGACCTCGTTCCCCGCGGCCGGTCGTGTCCGGTGCGGTGTGCGTGCCAGTTGTTTCGGCGGCGACGAACGGCCGGCTTGAAGCGGAGTGCGCGGAAATCCGGTCAGCGCTTGTCCGGCACCCGCAGCACGTACACGCACCCGTGCTGCCCGAGCAGCACGTGCCGCCCGTCGTCGGCCCAGCACGCCTGGATGCTGTTCGGCGTGTAGTAGAGAGTCGACAGGTCCATGCCGAGGAGTTCGGAATGGGTGGTCCGGTCGAGAACGTAGATCCGTGTGCGGGTCACCCCAAGGAGCCGCCTGCCGTCGCGGGAGAACGTCAGGGCGTGGAACTGGGGACCGGGAAGGGTTTCGCGGGTGGGCATCCGCCACACCGTCTCGGCGGCCGGCTGGCGCTTCGTCAGGTCGAACTGGCGGAGGTGGTCCGGGGTGCCGGCGGCACCCGCCGCCACGTACAGCCAACGCCCCTCGGGGGCGAACGCGGCGGACCGGATCACCTCGTCCGGCTGGCCGGGGAGTACCCGCTCGGCGGTCGGCGCGGCCGCGCGCCGGACGGCCACGCTCACCCCTTTCTCGGCCTTAACGAATTCGGCGATCGCCTCGCCGGTCGGTGCGAGCGCGAACGACCTGTTAGGTCGCACCGGGAACGGCTGCCGCCCCGCCGGGTCGGTCGAGACGTCCCAGATGCTCGCCGACCCGTCCTCGTGCGGGGTCACGAGCCGCTTGCCGACCGGGTGCCACTGGAACTGGAAGTGCCCGAACCGGTTAACGGGGGAGTGCTGGTCGGCGGCGATCCGCGTGTGAAATCGGACGCCGCCGGGATCGACCGCGAGCACGCGGATCACCATGTCCCTGCCGAGACCGGCAACGAGTCGGCCGTCGGGGGAAACGGTCGTCATGGCTGTATGAGACGAGGCGAGGTCTTCTGCGATCGACAAATCTTCCGCGACGAGTCCGCCGTCGCGGGCGGTCCAAGACCGGGCGGTAGGAAAAAACGTCATGACTCGGCCGCCGACGCCGACCGGGGCGTGATACGAGCCCGCCGTCTGCTCGCCGGGTTCCACGAGCGCCTTCCCGTCGCCGCCGAGAACCTTGAACCGGTGGCCACTCACCTGCACCAACCGCGACAGGTCCGGCGCCGCCGCCGCGACCCACCGGCCGATGGCCCGGGCCTTCGTTAGCCGGTCGGGACCGAGTTGCCACAACTCCGTGGCCTCGCCGGCGATGAAGACGTGCTTCCCGTCGGCGGTCACCGGGCCGAGACTACTGTAGAGGTACGCGTTGTTGGGTTCGGTGTAGTGCGCTCGAACCGGCTGAGGCCCGTCCAGCCGCCACACCTCGACCGACTGCCCCTTGTTTACCACATTCATCAAGAGGACGAGCCGGTCGCCGTCGAGCGCCAGCGCCAGCGCCTGTAGGGAACTACCCCCCGGGATGCGGAACCTCTCCTTCACCTCGCCGGCAACGTCCCACACGCCGACGAACGACGCCGACGTGTAATGGACGTCGGCGTCCACCATCCGCCGCCCGTCGGTCGAGACGGCGAGGTGTTGGACCACTCGGCCGGCGGTTTCGCCCGCGTTCCGGTACGTCCGGGTAGGGACCACGCCGGGTCCGGTCACGTCCCAGGCGTAAAGCCCGCCGGAGCCGGTGCCCGTCAGCAGGGTTTTGCCGTCGGGCAGCCAGGCGACAGCGTGCGTGCGTTTCTCATCCCGAAAGGCGAGTTCCTTGTCCCCGCGCGCGGCGGTGTCGGTCACGTCGATCAGCCGGACCCCGTGGAAGCCGTCGGACTGACGAACGACCGACACGGCTAACCGGGAACCGTCCGGCGAGAACGCGAACGCCCCGGCACGCGGGTCGTGCCACACGACCTCCAGTGTCATGGCGTTGTAGAGTGTCACCCCGCTGTAATCCGCGAGGTTACGACTTCCGGTCGCGAACTGCTTCCCGTTCGGGCTGAAGTGGATGTGATTGCCCACCGTCCAGTTTCGGATGTCGCCGCGGTGGCCGCCGATGACCGCCACCGTCTCCTTCGGCAGCCACGGTACTCGCTCGGCGGGCGGAATCTTCGCCGGGTCGAGGGCGTCGAACGGCGACGGCCCGGCCTTCACCTCCGGACCCGCGGCCGGGACGAACACCTCCTCCGGCGGCTTCGGGGCCGGCAGGTCGGTCTTCGCCACCTCACCCGGCCCGCGCATCATTAGCGCCAGCCCGACCGCCCCCGCGGCCACCACCGCCAGCCCGACCACCCCAGCCGCCAGCGGCACGACCGACCGCTTCCCGGCCTCGCGCGGTGGTCGCGGCACGGCCGGCGCCGCGGGGTCCGGCTCGCGGTCCACCTCGGTCACGGCCTCGGTCACAGCGGCCCACGGGTTCGCGTCCGGCACCGCCGCGG
This sequence comes from Urbifossiella sp., assembly GCA_035629595.1. Taxonomy (GTDB): domain Bacteria; phylum Planctomycetota; class Planctomycetia; order Gemmatales; family Gemmataceae; genus Urbifossiella. The sequence continues at coordinate 3,767 of DASPHQ010000482.1, forward strand.
GCGGGGCGTACACCACCGGCACGTTCACCACCGGCACGCCCGCCGCGGCCCCGCCCTTCATCGCCCGCTCGATCTCGGCCAGCTCGGCCAGCGCCGCCCGCGCCGACTCGGGGCGGTCGGCCGCGTTCTTCGCCACCAGCCGGTCGATCAGCGCCCCCAGCCCGGCCGGCAGCCCCGCGGCCACACTACCGGCCGGGGGCGGCACGTCCACAGCCAGAGCGGTGAGGGTGGCGTACACGTCGCCGCGCTGGAACGGGTTGCGCCCCACGGCCATCCGGTACAGAACCACGCCGACGCTGAACAGGTCGGCCCGCGGGTCCACCGGCCGGCCGGCGGCCTGCTCGGGGGCCATGTAGCTCGGCGTGCCGACCAGCGCCCCCTCGCGGGTCAGCACGTCGTCCGCCCCGGACCCGCGGGTCAGGCCGAAGTCGAGCACCTTCACGCGGCCGGTGCCGGCCTCCAGCCACAGGTTCGCCGGCTTGATGTCGCGGTGGATCAGCCCGAGGTCGTGGGCGGCGCCGAGGCCGCGCAGGGTGTCCTTCGCCACCTTCACGATCGCCGCCACCGGGGCCGACCCGCCGCGCCCCTTCAGCCAGTCGTTGAGGGTGGAGCCGGCGAGGAACTCCATCGCCAGGAATGGGACGCCGTTCGCCTCGCCGACCTGGTAAATGGTGATGACGTGGTCCGACTTCACCGCCGCCGCCGCCCGCCCCTCGCGGAGGAACCGCTCGCGGGCGTTTTCCCCGGCGGCCACCTCCGGCCGCATGACCTTGA
>DASPHQ010000483.1:0-2069 GCA_035629595.1 Urbifossiella sp.
GGTCGAGGGCCGGCGCGGCGTGTTCCTCGACGTGACCCGGTTCGACCGCGCCGCGGGGATGGTGACGAGCCGGGAGGCCGTCGCCCGGTTCGTGGCCGCCTGCGAAGCGATCTTCTGGGCCGACTACCTGGCCGCCCGCACCCCGACCGCCACCTGAACTCGACCGCCCACCCCCAAACCTGGAGGCCGACATGACGACCACAGCGCGCCCCGACCCGCGACCGCCGGGTGAGCTACGGTGCGGTGATGGGGTGGGGCTCGTCGCCCCGCCCGCCGCCGACCCCACACCGGGAGAACCACCCGTGCGCCGCCGAACCGCCGCCGACCAGACCGCCGCCTACGACCGCCTGCGGGCCGAGCAGACCCTCCCCGTGGCCGACCTGGCCGGGCTCCCGCTCGACCTCGGCGGGGACCACCTCCACCCGACCGCCCAAGTCCTCCTCCGCTGGGGGATGAGTGGCCGCAGCTGCGGCGCCGGGCGCGCCTACCTCGACGTGATCTACTGCCACAACCGTCTGACCTGGGTCACGTCCCGCCCCGCGCTGGCGCGATTCGTGGCCGTGGCCGGCACCACCACCAACTCCGCGAGGACGACATGACGACGACCACCGCGCGACCCCGGGCCGCGACCGCCCTCGCCGCCGTCTGCCCCCACTGCGGCGGCCGCCCGCGCCGGACATCCCGCCCGTCCCGCGCCCGCCAGGGGTGCCGCCGCGCCGTCCTGATCGTCGTCCGCGAGGCCGGCGAGGTGACCGCCAAGAAGGTGCAGGCGATCCTGCGGAAGGCCCACGGGCCGGGCACGGTGGAGAAGGCCCTCGCCGACCTGACCGCCGCCGGCCGACTCGTCAACCTCCGCGACAAGCGCGGCTACCGCCTCGCCGACTGACCCGGACCCGGCCGGCGGGAACGCCCCGCCGGCCCCACCCCGACACCACTGAGGAGTTCTCGCGTGTGCCGACTGTCCGAACGGAACGCCGCGCTCGCGGACGTGTTCCCGCTGATGCGCTGGATGGCGGCGCGGATGTCCCGCACCCCGGCCGACGCCGACGACCTGGCGAGCGAAGGGGCCGTCGACTTCCTCCGGGCGTGGGAACACCTGTACGACGGCGAGCACCCCCGCGCCTTCGCCAAGTTCATGGTGCTGCGCGCCCGCCAGCGCCTCGAACGGCAGCGGCGGCGCCACTCGGCCGCAACCCTCGACGACGCCGAGGAGCCCCCGGCCCGGGACCACGGCGACCCGGCGGCCGACCGCGCCGACGAGGCCGCGCGACTCCGCGCCGCGGTCGGGTCCCTTCCCGACCGGCGGCGTGAGTTCATCACTGCCCGGTTCGGCCTCGACGGCGACCCGCCGCGGATGCTGAAGGAGCTGGCCGGCGGGCTCGGCGTCTCGAAACAGGCGATGGAGTACCACCAGCGGCTGGCGCTGGCCGAGCTGGCGGCCGCCCTCGACCCCACCACCCACGAGGACAACGACCACGGCGCGTAAGACGCCCCGGCTGGTGCTGACCGACTTCGACGTCCACCCGGTCGGCCGCGCGGGCGAGGCCGCGCTCGCGCTGTCCGTCGGGTTCCGCGACGACCCGCTTCGGGGAAATGGTCTTGGAGGGGCGGGGTTCGGTAGCCGACCAAATACGCAAGCTGCGCATTTCCCGCACGGCCACCCCGCATGGCGCCCGGCGGCGGCGCGGGGTAGTATCAACCTCGCCGGGCTGGTGTGACCGGCCAAATACGCCACCGTGGCGCTTTTCTGTGCAGGAGTTGACCAATGCCGCCGCCGAACCTGCCGGTCGTCGATCCGAACTCGCCGCTCGGGCGCCGCCTCGCCGCGCAGCAGCAGGCGCCGCCGGCGGACCTGGACCTCACCTCCCCGGCCGGCCAGGCGCTTCTGCGCCGGCAGCACGACGACGCGATGAGCACCCCGGGTGGCGGCGCCCCGGTGGACCTGCGCGGCCCCGGGCGGGGGGAGCCGGGCGGACCGCCGAGGCCGAGCGGCCCCACGCCGAACCTGACGCCCGGATCGGCATCACCGGACGACGTGCTCCGTATGCTCGGCGGAGCCAGCGTCGGAG
>DASPHQ010000484.1:0-4220 GCA_035629595.1 Urbifossiella sp.
CGAAGGGCAAGCAGCCGGTCGGCCCGGGCACGCCGGCGAGCCTGTACAACGCCATGATCCACCCGCTGCTGCCGTTCGCCGTCAAGGGGGCGATCTGGTACCAGGGCGAGTCGAACGCCGGCAAGGCGTACGAGTACCGCTCACTGTTCCAGACGATGATCCGCGACTGGCGGGCGAAGTGGGGGAACGAGTTCCCGTTCCTGTGCGTCCAGCTCGCCCCGTGGCACGCCAACGACGCCGACGGCGTGAGCTGGGCCGAACTCCGCGAGGCGCAGTTGCTGGCGACGCAGCAGTTGCCGAAGGTCGGCATGGCGGTCATCACCGACGTCGGCGATCTGATCGACATCCACCCGAAGGACAAGTTCACCGTCGGCAACCGGCTCGGGCTCGCGGCCCGCGGCATCGTGTACGGGCACAAGATCGTGCACAGCGGCCCGGTGTACCGCGAGATGAAGCTGGAGGGGAACAAGGCGGTGCTGTCGTTCGACCACGTCGGCGGCGGGCTGGTGGCGCGCTACCAGACGCTCAACGGGTTCGAGGCGTGCGGGGCCGACAAGGTGTTCCGGCCGGCGCGGGCGGTCATCAAGGGGGACACGGTGGAGGTGACGGCCGCGGGGATCGACGCGCCGGTGGCGGTGCGGTACGGGTGGAAGAACTACCCGGTCGTGAACCTGTTCAACATGCAGGCCGACAAGAAGGGGCCGGCGCTGCCGGCGACGCCGTTCCGCACCGACGACTTTCCGCTGACGACCGGCGGGCCGGCGGCGCCGGCGAAGAAGTAACTGGGGTGGCGAAGCCCGGGGACGGCCGTCCCCGGGCGTTCCGCCCGCACCGGGTCATTGTCATGAGTCGTCACGTCGTCGTGGTCGGGTCCGGTGTCGTGGGCGCGTTCGCGGCGTACCACCTGGCCCGCGGCGGGTGGCGCGTCACCGTCGTCGACCGGGCCGCGTTCGGCCGCGGCTGCTCGCACGCCAACTGCGGCTACGTCTGCCCCAGCCACGTCCTCCCGCTCGCCGTGCCGGGCGCGGTCGGCGCCACCCTCCGCACACTGTTCCAACGAAACTCGCCGCTGAAGGTTCAACCCGCGACCGTGCTGGCGAACCTCGGCTGGTTCCTCGGATTCGCCCGCCGCTGCACCGAGCGGCAGATGCTAGCCGCGGGTATCGCCATCCAGGCGCTACTCACGGCGTCACGGCAGCAGTTCGCGGACGTGATCGTGTCCGAAAAGCTCGACGTGGAGTGGGAGACGAAGGGGCTGCTGTTCGTGTTCCGCAGCGCGGCCGCGTTCGAGCACTACGCCGCGTCGGACGCCCTGCTCCGCGAGCGCTTCGCCACCCCCGCCCGCCGGCTCGACGCGGCCGAGTTGCTGGCGCTCGAACCGGCCCTGCTGCCGGGCAACGCCGGCGGCTACCTGTACGAGGGCGACGCCCACCTCCGCCCCGACCGGCTGATGAGCGAGCTGCGCCGCGTGCTCGTCGGCCTCGGCGTGGAGGTGCGCGAGAACACGCCCGTCACCGGCTTCCGCGTGGCGAACGGCACCGCGACCGCCGTCCAAACGACAACGGGCGACATCCCCGCGGACGCGGTCGTGGTCGCCACCGGGGCGTGGACGCCGCAGTTGAACCGCGCCCTCGGCGCCCGCGTGCCGATCCTTCCCGGCAAGGGTTATTCGCTGACGATGCCGCGGCCGGCGGTGTGCCCCACCTACCCGCTCATCTTCGAGGAACACCGCGTGGCCGTGACGCCGTTCGCGTCGAGCTACCGCCTCGGCTCGACGATGGAGTTCGCCGGCTACGACGACACGCTGAACCGCGCCCGCCTCGGCATCCTGACGGACGCGGCGAAGCTGTACCTGCGCGACCCGCTGGCCGAGCCGGTGCAGGAGGAGTGGTGGGGCTGGCGGCCGATGACGCGGGACGGCCTGCCGGTGATCGACCGCGCCCCGACCGCGGGAAACGTGCTGATCGCGGCGGGGCACAACATGCTCGGCCTGTCGATGGCCCCCGCGACGGGCCGCTTGGTGGCGGAACTGCTGGCCGGCGGGCCGACGCACATCGACCCGGCGCCGTACCGACTGGCACGCTAACCCATCCCTGAGGCTGTAATGCCGTTCGACGCCGCGCAGCTCGCCGCCGACACCGAGGCGTTCTGCCAAGAACTCCGCCCGCACGAGGAGTTGTGCTACGTCGAGCGTCGCTTCAACGACGAACTCATCCCGCTGGCGAAACAGCACAACTTGCTCGGCATCAACGTCCGCCCCGAGTACGGCGGCCGCGGCGCCGACAACGCCTCGTACTTCCGCGCCCTCGCCCGCATCGGCCGCGAAGGCACCGGCGTCCGCACGTTCTTCTCCGGCCACCTCAGCATCGGCGCCTACCCCATCCAGACGTGGGGCTCCGACGCCCTGAAGCGCAAGTATCTCCCGGCCGCGGCCCGCGGCGACGTGATCCTCGCGTTCGGCCTCACCGAGCCGGACGCGGGCAGCAACCCGCGCGAGATGACGACCACCTACGAGCCCACGGCCGACGGCTACGTCTTGAACGGCGTGAAGTACCTGATCTCGAACGGCGGCATCGCCGACGCCGTGGTCGTGTTCGCCTACCCCGCCGGCGTCGCGGGCGGGCGCATCAGCGCGTTCGTGGTGGACACGAAGGCCGAAGGTTTTACCGCCGAGTCGTTCGCGGCGAACGCCAAGATGGGGATGCCGACGGCGAACACGGCGATGTTCCAGCTGGAGAACGTCGCTGTGCCGCGCGAGAACCTGCTCGGCGACGAGGGCGACGGGTTCCGCGTGGCGAAGGGCTCGCTGGTGAGTGGCCGGCTGAGCGTCGCCGCGGGCTGCCTCGGCGTCATCGAGGACTGCTTGGCCGAAGTGATCGAGTACGCGAAGGCCCGCGTCCAGCACGGTAAGGAGATCGCGCGGCACCAGCTGGTGCAAGAGCACGTCGCGCGGATCGAGCTGGCGCGGGTGGCGACGGAGGCGCTGGTGGAGCGGGCGGTGGCGGCGAAAGACACGGCCGAGGTGGCGCCGGCCGACCGCGAGTTGGCGCGGCGTGTTGACCTGCTGGCGGCGGAGGCGAAGTGGTTCGCGTCGAACGCGGCGTGGGACGCGGCCGACCGGGCGGTGCAGGTGTTCGGCGGCAAGGGCTGGAGCACGCTGTACCGCCCCGGCCGGCACCTGACCGACGTGCGCGTCTGCCGCATCTACGAGGGGACCGACGAGATCCTGACGCTGAAGGTCGCCGCCGCCGTGCTCGGCAAGGGGTGGGAGGCGTTCCGGTAGGGAAAGCCCGGGGACGGCCGTCCCCGGGCTTCGCCCGCGTCACCCCTCCAGGTCGTTCTCGGTGTACACCGTGAACCCCTGGTTCGACAGCGTGTTCATCGCCGCCTCGTGGTCCTCGACGTGCATCGCCAGGGCGGTGTTCCCCATCGGACCGACGCCGATCAGCAGCGGGTACGCGTAGTGGATGTTGATCTCCGCCGCGAGCAGCGCCTTGCAGATCGTCAGCAGCGGCTGGTCGTTGTCCGGCAGCTTCACCACCAGCAGGTCGCTCTCGGTGAACGGCAGCTTCGCGGCCGTCAGAATCTCGTAGGCCCGCTCCGAGCTGCTCGGCACGAGGCGGATGATGGCGCAGTCCGCCGTCTCGACGATCGTCATGGCGACGATCTTCACGTCGGTCAGCTCGAACCGGCGCACCAGGTCGAGCAGCGCCCCCATGCGGTTGGCGAGGAACACGTTGTACTGCCGCACGCTCGGCCAGTCGCGGCCGCGCGCCGTGATGTCGTCGAGCACCGCCCCGCCGTCGTCGGCCTCACCGAAACTCATGCCCCGCCCCCGGATATGGTTGTTGGAGTGTACCCCCACCGAGGGCGCGTGGTCAACTGCGACCCGGCGAGCGGCGCGGCGTCAGCCCGCCGGTGCGTACCCCGACGTTCGCGTCAGGGGTCGCCACCGGCGGGCTGACGCCGCGCCGCTCGCCTGTTGCCCCGGGGGCGGGCACCGGTTACCGTAGCGGGGTCGCCCGACCCTGGAGCCCGCCGTGCCCCGGCTGATCGTCCTCCGCGGGGTGGACGAGGGGAAGCAGTTCGACGTGACCGGCCCCGTCGTGGTCGTCGGCCGGCACTCGACCAACCCCGTCTCCCTGCACGACACCCAGGTGTCCCGCCGGCACATGGAGCTCCGCTCCCTGCCCGACGGCGGCTACCAACTGTTCGACCTC
>DASPHQ010000485.1:0-4273 GCA_035629595.1 Urbifossiella sp.
GACGCCTGACGGCCCGGTCAACCGCGCTGCCGCAGCTCCTCGCGCCAACTCAGCGACAGCTCCGGCACGTCGGCCAGCGCTGCCGTTTCGTCGCGGTTCGACCGGCCGAAGTACATCACCCGGTGCGCCCGCCGCACCGTCCACTCCGGCCGCGGCCGCTCGACCAGCTCCACCACGTCGCCGGCCTCGTTCGTCCCTTCGGTGAGCACACGCAGATACCAGCCGCAGCGGCTGCTCTCGACCACCCGGGCCGGCAAGTCCTTCAGCCGCCAGCGGCGCGCCAGCTTCCAGCACGGCTGCCGCGGCTGACTCACCGCGAGTACCGCCGACCCCACCCGCCACACGTCGCCGACGCACACGTCGGTTTCGGTCCAGTCGGCCACCGTGAGGTTCTCGCCGAACGCGCCGTGCGGTAGGGCCGACAGCGCGAGTTCGGCACGCCAGTCGGGGTAGTGTGCGGCCGGGTACGCCAGCACGGCCTTGTCGGCGCCGCCGTGGTTCACGAGGTCGGCCTGACCGTCGCCATCGAGGTTGGTGAACCGGACCGCAACCGGCCCGCGGACGGGTTCCTTCCAGAAGCCGGTGGCGAAGGGGCGGTCGAACGGGTCAGTGGCTCCCGGGGTGCCGTGCCACCGCGGCCGGCCGACCTGCACCGACTCGACGCGCGCGGCGGACACGGGCGGCCTCCGGATCAGCAGCCGTTGGGGTTGGCGGGGAGCTCGAGCCGGCAGCAGCCGAGGTTCAGCGCCTCCTTCGACACCCCGGCCTCGACTACGTCCTCGAGCACGCCGGGGCTCAGGCTGTAGTGGACGAATCGGCCCGACTTGGTGCCGCGGATCAGGCCGGCGTGCTTGAGCACGGTGAGGTGGTGCGACACGTTCACCGCCGGCACCCCGAGCATGTCGGCGATGTCGGACACGCAGCGGGGGCCGTCCGCGAGGAAGCGGACGATGCGTAGCCGCTCCGGCGCCGCGAGGGCGGACAGGAGCTCGGCGCAGCGCTGCGGCTGGAGCGGGTCTTTCGCCACGGAACCCCCGAGTCTCGGACAGGCGGTGATGGTGAGAATCCTACACCGCGCGGGCGCCGGCTGACCAGTGGCGGTCACGCCGTGACCACCCAGAGGACCGCCGGCGGCCCGGAACACTCGATTCTCCGCGTTCGCCGCACCGGCACCGGCCTTGCTAGAGCCGCAGCACCCCACGAGGTGCTGATGATGCCCTGCCCCCGCGCCCGCCGGGCGTTCACACTGATCGAGCTGCTGGTGGTGATCGCCATCATCGCCATCCTCATCGGTCTCCTCCTGCCGGCGGTTCAGAAGGTCCGCGCCGCGGCCGCGCGGGCGAAGTGCCAGAACAACCTGAAGCAGATCGCACTGGCGTTCCACGCCCACGAGAACAACTACGGCTACCTGCCGTACTCGAAGCGGACCGCCCTGCCGCAGCGGAGCTGGGCGCCGGACGTGCTGCCGTTCCTCGAACAGTCGAATATGGTGAGCGACGCGGCGTTCAACCTGAACGAGAACTGGTGGCGGACGAACGCCGGCGTGGCCCCCGCGGTCGGGGCGGCGATCCCGAACGGGACCACCGCGCGGATTCCACTGGCCGTGTTCCAGTGCCCGTCCACCCCGAACCCGAACCGCCTCCAGCAGAAGAAGGAGACGGCCCCCGAGCAGGACAAGATCGGGGCGTGCGGCGACTACTTCATCCCGGAGGGGGTGAGCACGGCGATCAACACGGAGCTGCCGGCCGCGGAGCAGTTCGCCGCCGGGGCCAACCTCAAGGGGGCGCTCCAGCCGTTCCCGGACCGGACCACGTTCGCCGCGTTCACCGACGGCACCTCGGGCACGATCCTGGTCGCCGAGTGCGCCGGCCGGGAGGACGTGTGGCGCGGTCGGACGATGGTTCCCGCGGCGGCCAACCAGTCGGACCCGCAGTGCGCCCGCGCCCGCGGCGGCGCGTGGGCGACGAACGACAACCCCTACACGATCGGCGCCCGGGCGGCGTGGTGCTCGGGCGGCCCGACCGCGGGCGGCATCCCGGGGCCGATGAAGATCAACAACTCGAACGAGTGGGGCCACCTGTTCTACGGCTTCCACGACGGCGGGGCGGTGGTCGCGTTCGGGGACGGGTCGGTCCGCTTCATCAACGAGAGCATCCGCCTGCGGACGCTGGCCGAGCTGGTCACCCGCGCCGGGGGCGAGGTGCCGGCGGACTACTGAGCCACGACTTCGGTATCCCCCGGCGGCGGGGCGGCGGGTATGCTCGGGGGACACCCGCGGAACCGACCCGATGCCCCGGCGGAAGCCCACCCCGACCCCCGGCCCGTTCCTCCTCCACGCGGAACTGCTGCCCGACCGGGTCGCACACCCGGACCGCTTCCCGTACACACTCCCGGCCGTACGCGGCCTCGGCCGGCTGGCGTTCCACCCGAAGGTGACGTTTTTCGTCGGCGAAAACGGGAGCGGAAAGTCAACGGTCCTTGAAGCGATGGCGGTCGGCCTCGGGCTGAACCCAGAGGGCGGCAGCCGCAACTTCAACTTCAACACCCATGCGTCACACTCGCGGCTGGACGAGGCGCTGCGGGTGGCGAAGTCGCACCGCCACCCCGCGGACAGCTACTTCCTGAGGGCCGAGAGCTACTTCAACGTGGCGAGCGAGATCGAACGGCTGGACAAGGATCCGCACGGGGGCGGGCGGATCATCGACGCCTACGGTGGGCGGTCGCTGCACGAGCAGTCGCACGGGGAGTCGTTCTTCGCGCTGTTCCGGAACCGGTTCCGCGGGTGCGGGCTGTACCTGCTCGACGAGCCGGAAGCGGCCCTGTCCCCGACGCGCCAGCTTCAGTTCCTCGCCACGCTACACGACTACTGCGGGCGCGGGTCGCAGTTCGTCATCGCCACGCACTCGCCGCTCATCCTGGCGTACCCCGACGCGACGATCTTCCGGTTCGGACCGGAAGGGATCGCGCCGGTGGCGTACACCGAGACGGAGCACTACCTCGTCACCCGCGGCTTCCTGGCGAACCCGGAGCGGGCGCTGCGGGAGTTATTCGGCACCGACGGGGAGCCGGTGGTTTCGTAGGTCGGGTCGGGGTTCAGCCGGGCGAACGGCCGGCGTGAGCCGGCTGGTCGTTGGTACATGTGCCTGCCACCCCCACCAGCCGGCTCACGCCGGCCGTTCGCCCAACCCGACATCGATCGCTTGACGGACCGCTACGAAAACCAGCCGCGCACCGCCGCCGCCCGCGGGTGCGTCAGCCCGTCGAGCACGCTCCCCGCCGCCTCGCGCAGCCGCAGCCGCGCCACCAACTCCGCGTGCGCCCCGCCGGCGAGACCGTCGGCGATGAGCGCCGCGCCCTGCGCCGCCTCCTTCACCCACGCCCCCGGCAGCGACCCCACCGGCGCCACCGCCGACCCGAACCGGGCGAACGGGGCCAGCGCCTCCGTCAGGTGGAGCGACTCGACGAACCCCGGCTCGGCCGCGAACAGCCGGCCGGACAGCGCCACCGCCTCGAACCGCTCGTGCGGCTCGTGCAGCCCGCACAGCCCGCCCACCGTTCGCACCAGCGATTCCAGGTACGCCGCGCGGCGATCCTCGTCGTCGGCGATGTCGGCGGCGCCGCCGGCGAACAGGTCGGCCTTCGCCAGCGGGCCGAGGAGGTACGCCGCCTCGCCGTCCCAGCCGCCGGCCGACCGCCACCCGAGCGGGCCGCCGGTGCCACCGACGCCGTCCACGACTTCGCCGCGCTCGTCCACCACCAGCGCGGCCGTGAACGACGTGCCGAGTTCGACCACGCACACCGGCCCGGTGCGCGCCCAGGTGCCGGCGAGCTGGTGGAGCGCGAGCGCCGCCACGGCCAGCTTGTCGGGCGTGCCGAGGTCGATGCGGTTCACCTTCCGGTGCGCGGGAACGGTCGGCAGGTGGACGACGCCGGGGAGGAACACGGCCGGCAGGCGCGAGTCACGGAAGGCGCGGGCGACGGCCGAGAACCCGGTCACTCCGCCGCCGAGGTCGTCGGGCCGCAGCAGGCTCAACAGCGCGAGCTGGGCGTCGGTTGCCTCGGCGGCGCGGACGAGCGGCAGTCCGTAGCCGGACGGCGCGGCGACGAGGTCGAACGGGCCGCGCGCGTCGAGCCACGCCACCGCCGTGGCCGGGTCGGCGCGGAGTTGGTCCGGCTCGAACCGGGCCTGGTCGGCGACGACGCCGTCGTCGAGGATCAGCACGTCGAGCGAGGACGAACCGGGGTCGCAGCCGGCGACGCGCATGGGAGGAGC
>DASPHQ010000486.1:0-3270 GCA_035629595.1 Urbifossiella sp.
ACCAGTCTGGACGCCGGCCACCTGCCGACGGCCCGGCCGAAGGTGTCGGCCGTCAAGACGGCTTGTGACCTGATCCTCGACACTCTCGCCGAGCGCGGCCCGCTGTCGCCGCGGGACATCGCCAGCGCGACCGGGCGCACGGTGACGGCGACCAACAAGAGCATCAGCACCTTGTACGCCGCGGGCAAGATCGTGAAGCCCGACGGCAGGGTCGGCACGTCGAGCCCGTGGGCGCTGCCCGGCACGACGACGGCGCCGGTGGCCGCCCCGCGGCTCGCGGACCTGCGGCCGAACCCGGACCTCGACGCCCTGTTCGACCCCCAGCCCCCGCCGCCGCCGGGAAAAGCCTCGGCCTTCGCCCCGGAGCGGACGGCGGCGGAGGCGAGATCGATGAGCCAGCAGGTGTTGCGGCTGCTGGCGTCGGGGCCGCAACGGTTCCGGGACATGAAGCGGGTGCTGAGGACGAGCGACAGCACGCTCGGGACGGCGCTGCGGCGGCTGGCGGACCGGAACCTGATCCGCAAGCAGACGCCGGACGACCAGTCGAGCCCGTGGGAATTGACGCCACAGGCGGCCGCCGTCGGGTGAAGCGCCCGCCGCTGACGGAGGATCAGCGGGCACTCGTCGCGGAGAACACCGGGTTGGCGAAGGCCGTGGCGAACAAGTGGGCGAAGTACGCGAACGACTGGACCGACCCCGACGACCTGGTCAGCGAGGCGCTGGCCGGCCTCTGTCGGGCCGCACAGACATGGGACCCCGCGAAGGGGGCGAAGTTCTCGACCTACGGCTGGTGCTGGGCCGAGCAGAACGTCCGGCGGTTCCTCAACGAGGAGCGAGGCCGCGGGGTGAACATCCCCGAGCACCGGCGCGACGTGCAGATCGGTGTGGCGGGGTTCGGGTCGATGGGCGACGAGGCCGGCGACTTCGCCGGCCTCATCCCCGACCGCGGGCCGGACCCGCGGGAGGCGCCACCAGCCGAAGCGACGGTGTGGGATGCGGTCGAGTGGATGCTCGACGACGAGCGACAGCGAAAAGTTCTGCGGGCGAGGTTCGTGGATGGCCGAAAACTGGACGACATCGCCGCCGAGTTGGGCGTGAGCAAGGAGCGAATTCGGCAGATCGAGGTGAAGGCGCTGGCCGAGCTGTCGGCCGAGAAGGAACTGCTGGCGGAGTTGCTGGCGGGATGAGTCCGCCCCTGCGTTGGGGGCGGAGAGGAACCGCGGCGGGGTGATGGGAACCGGCCTGAGAAACTGACCCCACACCACCCCGCCGCTGACACCACTACCGAGGTATCGCGTGACGAAGACCATTCTGGCACGGAAGCGGACGATGGCGAAGCAGCCGAAGAAGCTGCAGGCTGCGGTGGCACCCGCCCAGGCAGCGGCTGCCCTCCACCTCCCGGCTGACCTGATGATGGCCGCCTACCGCGACATGATGCGGGCCGTGCGGTCGTGGGTGAGGCTCACCCACCCCGACGACCTCCCCAGGGACGACATCGACCGCGACAACGACCTCTACCACGAGACGGTGACCATGCTGAGCGTCACGGCGTGGTCGCAGGCGGGCGGCGGCCACGACCTGATCCACTTCCACCTGGAGCCCGGCGACGACCAGCGGCACGCCGACTTCAGCAGCCTCATGCGGGACACGCCCGAGCACTGCGTGTTCTGCCACGGGGACCGGCTGGCGGGAGGGGGCCGGCCGTGACCGCCGACCAGGCCCGCGCCCTCACCCGCAAGGCGGTCAAGGCCGCCGCCGACGCCCAACTGGTCGAGGCCAACCTCGACCGGTGGTTCGGCGGCATCCGGGCGGCCGCGCAGAAGGGCGCGAGCTTCTTCCTGTTCGAGGTGACGCCCGGCGCTGCCCTCGACGAGTGCTGCCGGCAGATGCAGGAGGCCGGCTTCGTGGTCGGCGAGATCAGCCCCGGGCCGTCGGGCACGGTCTTGGTCGAGACCTCGTGGTGATAGTGCCTGACCCCAAACCCAACGGAGCCGACCGTGAAGACCGCCGACCCGCCGTTCCTGCTGATGCTCAACCTGCACCCGGCCGAGAGCAACGCCGACATCCTCGACCGGATGCGACTGGCGAAGGACGCCCGGGAGCGGGGCACCGCCACCAACATCGTCTGCGTCATCGACACGTTCGACGACGACCCGCGGGAGATCGAGGACATCCCCGAGGCCCGCGCCTTCGTCCGCCGACTCGTGGCCCTCGGGTTCCCGGCCTACCTCGACCTGATCCCGTCGGCCGACCCGCGGCTCAACGGGGCGCTCGGGGCCGCCGAACTGATCTGCATGGCCGCGGGCAAGTTCCCGCTCCCGGCGGGTGCGGTCGGCCCGGCGATGGTGGACGAACTCAACGCCGGCATCGCCAACGCCCGGCGGATCGCCACCGCCGCCCTCGGCCCCCTGGTGGACCGGCGCGGGCGGTAGGATGCAGAACCCCGCGCCGCCCCCTGGACCGGCCGCTACAAGGCCCACCGGAAGTACGCCCGTTGGGTCGTCGTCGGCACCGTGCCGACGCACCGCGAGGCCGTCAACCTCATCGGCTCGTTGTCGAACGGGGACTGGTGGCCGAGCGACCGACCGACTCAACCCGAGACGGAGGCCGACGCCCGTGAAGATTTACCTCGCCGGTAAGGTCCGCAAGAACTGTTGGCGGCACGACGTGGTGCCCGCCCTCCGAGGGGCCATCCAGCCCCCGGGGAACGGGGACTGCCGCGCCGGCGCCGGACACGACGGCGTCATCGCCCTGCCGCCGGGGTTCACGTTCCCGGTCATGCCGAACGCAATCTTCGGCGCGCACGACTACGTCGGCCCGTTCTTCGTCAGCGACGACCACGGGTGCTTCCACGGCCAGGACACGCACGGCATGGCCTGCACGGAGGCGCGTGAATTGGTCGGCGTCTGCCTCGCCGCGGTGATGCGGGCCGACCTGGTGTTCGCGTGGGTGGACGCCCTCGACTGCTACGGCACCGTCACCGAGCTCGGGTTCGCCCGCGGGCACGGGAAGGAGATCGTGGTCGCCGGCCCCGAGCGGTATCGGGACATGTGGTTCCTGTACGCGATGGCGGACCGGACGAACTTCAGGGGCACCGACCCGGCCGTCGCCCTCCGTCACGCCATTGACACCGCCGGCCGACGGGAGGTCGATTCGCGGCCGGCCGGCCGCTTCGACGACTGACCGACTCGACCGTCCCCCACACCATGAACGCCACCGACGGACCCCGCTGATGCCGACCGACCTCGCCGACCCGCCCGCCGTCCCCGG
>DASPHQ010000487.1:0-3385 GCA_035629595.1 Urbifossiella sp.
CGCTGGCCCAGGTCCGACTGCCGATCCCGTGTACGTACCAGGTGCGCGGCAACCAGCTGGTGATCGTGCCGGCGTACCGGCCGCCGACACGGCCGGGGTCGAACCCGCTGGCCCTGACGGAGGAGGAGGCGGACTTGCCGACCCTGGAGATGCGGGTGATTCACGAGCAGATTTACGGCGGCGTGGTGGCGGTGTCGGCAAAGGGGAAGCCGCTACCGGACGTTCTGGACGACCTGCGGAAGCAGACGGGGGCGAATATCGTGCTCGACCCGCGGGCGTGGAACAAGGTCGGAGAGGCGGATGCCGGGGTAACGGTCACGCTCAGCGACGTGCGGCTGTACGACGCCCTGCGGGTGATCGCCGACATGGCCGAGATGAAGCTGGTGTACGCCGGCAACATCTACTACGTGACGACCCCGGAGAACGCCCGCACGTTCCAGCCGGCCCGGCCGCCGTCGCCGCCCCCCGGGGGCGTGCCGGGCACGCCGTGAGCCGGCCTCCGGTTCCCCCCGACTGGCCGCGGGTGGTACACTAGGGCTGCCGCGACCGCGGGCGGGGGCGCCTGACGACGCCACCCGCGGGCCGGCACTACGGGGACGAGCGATGGCAGTGCCGACGGGTGAGGTGGTGGCCCGGCCGATGGTGGCGCGGGCGTGCGGGTGCGTGAAGGAGTTCCAGCACTACAAGGTCGATAAGTACCGGGCGCAGCGGCTGGCGAAGTTCCAGGGCACCCGGTGCGAGGACTGCGTCGCCAAGCTGAACGAGCAGCAGAAGCAGGCGGCCGCGGTGCTGCCGAAGAAGGGCGAGGCGTTCCAGGCGCTGCCGGCCGGCACCCAGATCGCGCTGGCCCGCCAGGCGGACGGCAGCTGGGGCGGCACCCTCACCGGCGAGGGCCGGTCCGTCACCGGGGCCGGCGAGAGCCCGCACGGGCTGACGATCGCCCTGGCCCGCCAGTGGGTGCTCGAGGCCCGCGGCCCGGCCGCCGCGCCCGCCGCCGCACCCGCGTCGAAACCGCCGGCCGCGGCGAAGCCGGCGCCGCCGGTCGCGCGGAAGCCGTGAAGCCCTACGACGCCAGCCTGAACGCGCTGATCGACGCCGGCCCGGCCGACTGGGTGCGGCTGTTGGCCCCGCGCGTCGGGCTGACGCCGGGGCCGACCGAGCCGGTGGATACCGACCTTTCCGTGACGGCGCAGTCGGACAAGGCGTTCCGCCTGTCCGGCCCACCGGCCGCGATTCTCCACGTCGAGCTCGAGGCCGGGGCGCGCCGCGGCATCCCCGGCCGCCTGCTGCGGTACAACGTCCTGCTCGGCTACAACCGCGACGAGCCCGTCTACTCGGTGATCGTGCTCCTCAAGCCTGGCGCGGGCGGCACCGACCTCACCGGCGTGTACACGCGGCCGAACCTCGGGTTCCGCTACGCCGTGGTGCGCGTGTGGGAGGAGTCGATCGACACGCTGATCGCGGTCGGCCCGGCCGTCGCCCTGGTGGCCCTGATCACCGACGAGGCGCAGGCCGACGCCGTCGCGGCGGCCGACCGCATCGACGCCCGGTTGCGGCAGCCGGACGTGGGCGGTAGTCTGAGGAGCGAGCTGTGGTCGATCGCCGGGTTCTTCGGCGGTCTGCGGTTCGACCCGAAGTTCGTGAAACAACTGGTCGGGAGGTACGGCGTGATCCTCGAAGAATCCAGCGTGTACCAGGAAGCCGTCGAGAAGGGGGAGAAACGGGGTCTGACCCACGGTCTGACACTGGGCCGGGTCGAGGGCCGCGCGGAAGCGGCCCGAGACAGCCTCCTCCTCGTCGCCGGCCAGCGGTTCGGCGCTCCCCCGCCCGCGGTAGTAGCGGCCATCCAGAGCGAGGTCGATGCCGACCGGCTCCGCCGTATGCTCGGTCGCCTCCTCGACGCCGCCGGCTGGGACGACCTCCTCGCCACGCCCTGACCGCCACTTTTCCCGCGTGCCGCGCCGCCGCCGGCGGGCACTACCCTTGCGAACCCACCGCCGCGGCCGGGAGGTCCGCCCCGATGGTCAGCCACGCCGGGGCCGGCGGCGTCCGCCCGTTCCTCCAACTCCTCGAAGTCCAGGCGCTCCGCGGCGCCGCCGACCGCGACCTGCTCGGCCGCGTCGCCGCCGCCGACGAGGCCGCGTTCCGCGTCGTCGCCGAGCGGCACGGGCCGATGGTGTTCGGCGTCTGTGCCCGCCTCCTCGGCAACCGGCACGACGCCGAGGACGCGCTGCAGGCCACTTTCCTCGTCCTCGCCCGCCGGGCCGCCGGGGTGCGCAAGTCCGAGTCGCTGGCGAGCTGGCTCCACGGCGTCGCCCGGCGGGTGGCGCTCCGCCTCCGCCGCGCCGACCGCCGCCGCGCCGCCCGCGAGCGCGCCACCGCCGTCGCGGACGCGCACGCCCCGGCCGACGCCCTCGCCTGGGCCGAAGTTCGCGCCGGGCTCGACGAGGAACTGGCGCGGCTGCCGGCCGCGTACCGCGACGTGCTGGTGCTGTGCTACCTCGAAGGCCTGTCCCGCGACGAGGCGGCGCAGCGGCTCGGGCTCGACGCCGGGGCGGTGAAGGGGCGGCTCGAGCGCGGCCGGCGGCTCCTCGGCGAGCGGCTGGTGAAACGCGGCATCGGCCTGTCGGCGGGCCTCGCCGGGCTGGCGGTGGCGCCGGACGCCACGGCCGCACTGCGGCTCGGCCGACTGGTATCGAACCCGGCCGCGGCGTCCCCGCGGGCCGCGGCCCTGACCCACGAATTCCTGAAGGGAGTGGCGATGTCCAAGTTCAAACTCGTGACCGCCGGGGTGCTCGCCCTGGCCGTCGGCGTGGGGGTGGGAACGGCCCAGCCGCCGACCCCGGCGAAGGAAGCGCCGCCGCGCCCGCGCGGCGAGATTCCGCTCGGCAAGTTCGGGGCGGCCCCAGACAAGGACACCGACGAGGCGTTCATCCGCCGCGTCAGCAAGGATCTCCGCGGCACCGACCCGACGCCGGCCGAGCTCCACTTCTTCCTCGCCAGCAAGGACGCGAACAAGCGGAGCACGCTGGTCGACCTGTTCGTCAAGGAGCGGGCCGTGAAGGACTTCGGGCAGGCCGCCAAGCTCGGCGAGCGGATCGAGGATTTAGCCCGGAAGTTCGGCGAGCGGACCGACCCGAAGGCCGAAGCCGACGCGATCCGGCGGTACGCCGAGGCCGTGCAACTGGCCCACGCCCGTGAACAAGAGGCACGTGCCCTGGCCGAGAAGGCGGTCGCCGAGCGGGACGTGCAGGCGCGGCGGGCGGTCGAACGGGCGGTCGAGGCCGAGCGGGCGGCCCGGGACGCGATCGAGGCCCAGCGGCGGGAGGTACTGCGGGCGGCCGAAGCCGAGCGGGAGCGGGAGCGGGCCGAGGCGGAGCGGGAG
>DASPHQ010000488.1:0-2398 GCA_035629595.1 Urbifossiella sp.
GTCCTTGCCCTTGTCCGCCTCGTCGGCCATCTCTCGTTCCTCCGGCGTGTAACTCAGGTACAGGGACTTCCGGCGGGACAGCTCGGCCCCGAACGGCCGCTGCCAGAACTGGACCGGGGTCGGGGTCGCGGCGACGTGGGCGATCGTCGTCCCGCGGTACTCCCCGCCCTTCGAGTCCGAGTAGCCCGGGCACACCTTCGGGCTCACGAACCGCGTCTTGAGCAGCTGCTCCCGGTCCCGCGGGTCGCGGCCCTCGTGGAGCAGCTCCAAGGCGCCCCGCTCGTTGATCCGCCGGCCGCCGATGTGGCCGAAGGTGTACCGGGCGTAGGCCGCCTTCCGGGCGTCGGTGTCGCCGGCCTCGACCTTCACGTGTTCCCACACGGTCGGGATCGACACCCCGCGGGACAGCATCAGGCCCACGTTGCGGTCGGCCTGCCGAATGTTCCGGCGGGTGATGGTGAACCAGTTGCCGTGCCGGTCGCGCTGGCGGCCCGGCAGCAGCACCTCTTTCCATTCCTTCCACGCCATGAGCAAAAGCCTAAAGGGTACGCCCGGGCGTTCCGGCGACGATGACGGCTCCTCACGGGAGCGGCGAAATGGCTGACATCTTCTGGGTCGGGCGGCAGCGCCGGCGGGCGATGGTCCGCACGCTCACGGTGACGACGGCGGTCACGAACAACACCGTCACCGTCACCGTCGGCGGGACGAAGTCCGTCGCGGTCACCCCCTCGACGACGAACACCACGACGACGGCCACGGAGATCGCCGCGGCGTGCGAGGCGAGCACCGAGCCGGAGTTCGAGGAGATCACTTGGACGGGCGCGACGAACGTGGTGACCGCGGTCGGCCCGGAGGACGGTGCTCCGATCACGATCAGCAGGACGGACGGCGGCGGGAACGTGACGGTGCTGGCGACGACCGTGGCGGCGCTGTCCCCCAACGACCTGACGGACGCGGCCAACTACGCCGGCGGGGTGGCGCCCGACGACCTGGACCGGCTCGTCCTGCAGGACACCAGCGTGCCGATCCTCTACAACCTCGGCGGCCTCACCACCAAGACGTTCACGGTGCTGCGGAAGGACACCTTCACCGGCTCGGTCGGCCTGCCGGACACGAACGCGAACGGCTACCCGGAGTACCGGGCGACCCACCTGGAGACGGCGGGGGTGACGATCGAGGTGGAGGGCACCGACCGGGACGGCCCCGGGCAGTTCCGGTTCAAGAGCACGGCCGGGTCGGCGGTCACGCTGACGGTGCGGTACGGCCGGCCGGCGGCGATCGGGCAGGAGGCGGTGGAGGTGTTCGGCACCCCGGCGGCGAGCGTGTACAGCGTCGCCGGCGGGTCGCTGGCGGTCGCCCCGAAGGTGGGGCAGACGGCCGCGGTGGGGACGCTGACGGCGTCGGACGCCAGCCTGCGGATCGGGTCGGGGGTGACGATCAGCGCCGGGCCGACGCTCACGAACGTGACGGCCGTGGTCCTGTCGAGCTGGACGGGGGCGCTCGTGCTCGACGGCGGGGCGGTGGAGGTGGGCGGGGCCGCGGCCGGGTCGGTCACGATCGACGGCGGCCGGGTCGCCTGGCGCTCGACGGGGAACCCGAACGCGGTGTCGGTCGGCAGCGGCGGGGTGTTCGACCTGACGCAGGCGCCGGCGACGCTCACCTTCGGCGCGACGGTGCAGGCCTACGCCGGGTGCGTGATCAACGACGCGGCCGGGCGGGGCGGGAACCCGGTGGTGAAGACGGTGCGGTGTACGCTGCAGGAGATCGACTGGCGGACGCCGAACGACAAGACGTACACGCCGAGCTAACCCGGCTCGACGACGGTCGGGGTGTCGGCCTGGGCGATCGGCTCCGCGGCCGTGACGCTCGTGTACAGCCCGGCGGCCAGGTGCGGGTTCTGCTTCGCCAGCTCGACCGGCACCAGCATCACGCGGGGTGCGTCGGGGCACACGACGACGCGGATGCCGATGAACGGCTGGACCGGGTTCGCGGCGTACTTCAGCATCGGGCAGGCCTCCCGAAGTGCGTCCATCGTCGGGGTGACGATCACGTGCTCGGGCTCGGGCGGGCCGAGCTTCTCCTTGAGGACGCGGAGGCCGGCGAGGATGTCGTCAACGGTCCGGCCCAGCAGCGCCGGCCCGGTGGGTGTGAGCCCGGTCGTCATCGGCATGGCGTCCCCTACGTTCGTGGTGACTTCTCGAAGCACGGCCGGCAGAGCATCATCTCGGCGGGCCGCGGCAGGTCGCCCGAGCCGCGGCCGAGGAAGTCGGGCGGGGGCGGCGCGACGAAGCGGAGGCACGGCCGGCACGGCTTCGCCTGGTGGCAGTCGTGGCAGACGGCGCCCGCCACCCGCACCAGCGGGTCGTCGAGCGGCCAGTCGTCGTAGGTCTCGACCAGC
>DASPHQ010000489.1:0-3853 GCA_035629595.1 Urbifossiella sp.
ATTCACCCCGTCGCCCGCCCGGGGTTGCACCCCGGGCTACACGCCGTCGTGCTCCCGCACTCCGAAGCCCGGAGCCGTCGAGTCGCTCGACCGAGCATCCGCACGTCAATGCGCCGGACGGTCGCCTGTCGTCTCAGGAAATCCGGTCCCGCGCGTCCCCCGCGGGGTCGTCCTCGCCGCCCATCGCGCAGCGGAGCCAGGCCCGGGCGTACGACCACTGGCGGTAGGCGGTGGCCCGGGAGACGCCGAGCGACTCGGCGGTCTGCTCGATCGACAGCCCGGCGAAGAAGTGGAGCTGGACGACCCGCGCCGCCTCGGGGTCGTCGGCCGCCAGCCGGGTGAGGGCCTCGTCGAGGGCGAGAATCTCGTCGGCGGGCAGCCCGGCGGTCGCCTCGTAGTCGTCGAGTTCCAGCCGGCGGCGGTCGCCGCCGCGCTTGTCGCGCCCCTTCCGCCGGGCGGCGTCGACGAGGATGCGGCGCATGGCCTCGGCCGCCGCCGCGAAGAAGTGCCCGCGGCCGTCGAACCGCTGGTCCCCGACGAGCCGGAGGTACGCCTCGTGGACGAGGGCGGTCGGCTGGAGGGTCTGGCCCGGCGTCTCGGCCGCGAGGCGCGCCGCGGCGAGCCGGCGCAGCTCGGAGTACACGAGGGGGAGGAGGTCGGCGGCCGCTTGCGGGTCGCCGGCCCCGGCGGCGTCGAGTAGGCGGGTCACGTCGGACATCGGGTCGAGTCTACCGTCACCAGGGCGGAGCCGAACGGAAACCCCGACCAGACGAGGTTTGCAACGGCGTTCACACCTCCCCTGACGATACGTGACCCAGCCCCCGATATCCAGCCGCCGATGCCAGCGGGTCAACTCAGCCAGCAGCTCCTCGACGTCCCGACCGGCGTCGCTCGCGGCGATGAACTCGCGGAAGTCGCGCCGCACGGCGGCGAAGTGCCGCGCCGGATCGACCTCGATTCCGGCGGCGGTAGATTCCAGCTCGGCCCCGCGGGCGGCGAGGCGGGCGTGGAGGTCATTCCCCGCGTCGTACAGCGGCACCGGCAGCTGCCAGATGTTCTTGTCGAAGTGCCGCTCGTCCTTGCCGTAGCTCATGAACGGCCGCACCAGCTCGGTGAAGGTCGCGGCGTTCAGGACGGCGTACAGGTACTGCGCCTCGGCCGTCGAGGCCGCGGTCGCCCAGTAGAGCCCGTGCTCGATGATCGCCCGCCGGTCGTGGAGCCGTGCAGCCCCGAGATGCATCCCGGACGCGGTGTAGACGATCCGCTCGTGTTGAATCGGCGCAGCCCCCTCGAACACCACCGTCACCACCCGCCCGTCGGCGTTGAAGTGAACCCCCGGCGGCAGGTCGTCGGCCGTGCCGGAGCCGACCGGGACGGCGACGACCGGTTCCGGGCACCCACGCCGGCCCGTGCCCTCGGATTGCGTTTGTCGTTTTCGCCCCGGGCGGCACTATGAGGGGTGAACGCCCCGGGTGCGGCCGCCACGGCCGCGGGCGTGGCGCCTCGAGGGAACGGTCGTGACCGAAGCGGGGTGGCGGGAGATCGTCCGCACCGTCGCTGGAATGGACGGGCGGCCCGACGCCGAGCTGTTGGGCCGGTTCGTCGCCGTCCGCGATCAGGCCGCGTTCGCGGCGCTCGTCGCGCGGCACGGGCCGATGGTCCTGGCCGTCTGCCGGCGGGCGGCCCGCGACGAACACGACGCCGAGGACGCCTGCCAGGCGGCGTTCCTCGTACTCGCCCGGTCGGCCGCGGCGGTCCGCGAGCGCGCGTCGGTCGCGGGCTGGTTGGGCCGCGTGGCCCGGCGGTTGGCGCGGAAGGCGGCTGCGGCCTCCGCCCGCCGCCGCGCCCGGGAGGCGAGCGTGACTCGCCCTGACCCCGCGCGACCCGACACCGAGGCGAGCCGGCGCGAGGTCCGGGCGGCGCTCGACGAGGAGTTCGCTCGGCTGCCCGAGAAGCTCCGCGCGCCGCTCGTGCTGTGCTGCGTCGAGGGGCTGTCGCGGGACGAGGCCGCGGCCCTTCTCGGGCTCCGGCCGAGCACCCTCCGCGGGCGGTTGGAGATGGGCCGGGCGCGACTCCGCGCCGCGCTCACGCGCCGCGGGGTCGCGCTTCCCGCCGCCCTCGTCCTTGCGGCGGCGGAGCCGCCCGCCGGGTTCGCCGCGGCGACGGCGAAGCTCGCGGCCGACTTCGTCGCCGGCGGCCCGGCGCGACAGGCCCCGCGGTCGGTGGTCCTCGCCCACGAGGGGATGATTCCCGTGCTCACCACGAAACTGACGGCGATGGTGTTCGGGCTGGTGGTCGTGGGGGTCGGGGCGGTGCTGGCCGCCGGCCGGCCTGACGACCCCGCCCCGCAGGGTCAGCCGCCGCCGGCTGCCGGGAAGGAGGGGACCGCGGCCGACGCGCTTCCCCCGGGGGCCGTTGCCCGGCTCGGCTCGACCCGCCTGCGGACCGCCGCCACCGCCGTCGCCGTCGCCCCCGACGGCCGCACCCTTCGTACCGCCACCGGCGGCCGCACCCTCGGCCGCTGGGATGCCGACGCGGGCCGGCTCCTCGACGAGACCCACCTCACCGGCTCGAAGGACACCCGCTGCTGGTTCTCGCCCGACGGCCGGTTCGCCGCCGCGCCCGACGGCGACGGGATCGGCGTCTACGACGCGGCGACCGGGAAGCGGGCGTGGAACGTCGTGGTCGATGACAAGTCGTGGATGAGCGTGGCCGCGCTGACGGCGGACGGCCGCACCCTGGCGACGGCGGAGTACGAGAGCCGCGGGAACGGCACCGGGGCCGGACACGTTCGCGTCTGGTCCGCCGGCGGCGGGTCGAAGCGGGTCGCCGAGTTGCCGAGCTACGTCAACGGGCTGGCGTTCGCGCCCGACGGCAAGCGCGTGTTCGCGGCGGTGGACAACCACTCCCTCCGGTGCTGGGACGCGGCCACCGGCCGGGAGGTGTGGCGCAACGACCACTGGGCGTCGCACCTGGCCGTGTCGCCCGACGGGGCGCTGCTCGCCTCCGACACCTACCAGGACGGACCGCTCCGGCTGTGGGACGCGGCGACCGGCGCGGCCGTCGCCACCCTCGACGGCGGGACGCGCGTGTGGTCGCGGCAGGTGGGGTTCGGCCCGGACGGGCGGACGGTCGCCCACGGCCGGAACGACGGCGTGCTGCTGTGGGACGTGGGGACGCGCCGCCTCGCCCACCGGCTCGCGGCCGCCGGCCCGGTCTTCGCCTTCGCCCCGGACGGCCGGTCGGTGTTCACCGTCGGCCCGCTGCTCGGCCGCTGGGACACGCAGACCGGTCGGTCGCTCGACCCCGACGTCCGCGGCGACGGCCACGTCGGGCCGGTGCTCGCGGTCGCGTTCGCGGCGGACGGCAAGGCGGTGGCGACCGCGGGCGACGACGGCACGGTCCGGGTGTGGGACCGGGCCGCCGGCACGCACAAGTCCCTCCCCGGGCGGGCCGCGCGGGACGTGCTGGCGTTCGCGCCGGGCGGTCGCCTTCTCGTCGCCGGGACGGACGCGGGGGTGCTCAAGCTGCTCGACGTGGGCACGGGGAAGGAGGTCCGGCGGTTCGCGCTGCCGCAGCTGCCCGAGTGTAACACCGACGTGGCGTCCGCGCGTGTCACGCCGGACGGCCGACTGGTCGCCGTGGGTGTCAGTCAGGAACAGAACATCCTTCGCGGCGGGACGGTCGTCAACCCCTCCCGCCCCGAACCGGTCTGCGCGTGGAACCTGGGGAGCGGCGAACGGGTCGAGAACACCAGCGTCGCGTGCCCGCCGTGGTCGCCGGCGCTCCTGTCACCGGACGGCCGGTTCGTCGCCGTCGGGCCGTCGGGGGACGGCGGTCCGGCGGTGTGCGA
>DASPHQ010000490.1:0-3225 GCA_035629595.1 Urbifossiella sp.
TCCACGTCGCATTCTGGCCGTTCGCGGAGAGTGTCAGCTCCGTGACGACGTTGGTGTCCTGGCTGGAGGCCCAGCACCGGCCCGAGCCGCTCAGGGTGAGGTCGAACGGGTGGGAGATGGAGGCGCAGGTCTGGTCGGCCAGGACGCTCACGAACGTGTAGGATCCTTTCGACGGGGTGGCCGACGGCTGGTAACAGAGGATGGCGTTCTGGTGCTTGGAGCCGACGGCGACGTACAGGTAGCCGTTGGCGAAGAGCAGCCCGCGCAGCTCGCTCAGCTGTATGCCGGCGGGGGCGGCAAGGACGTCCTTGATCGCGCCCGCGCCGGGATCCGTCTCGTCGTAGGCGTTGACGTTGTTGTGCGGCTTGGTCTGTTGCGCGGCCGGGTTGGGCGGGGGGGGCGGCTCTGAGGCGGCGCCGTCGTCGGATCCACCGTGGAAGGTCACGAATAGCATCGGTTCTCCTGGTTCCTCGTTCGGTGCCGTCTCGTGCTAGTAAGTCGCGGGCGCCGCGTCCGGGGCGAGCGCGAGGAGGTCGTTGATCCGCCCGACCTCGTCGGGGTACTCGTAGATCAGCGACTGGTACAGCCCGAAGATGCCGGTGTGCGACGGGCCGGAGATCAGCACCTGGTCGGCGTTGTAACGGTGGTACAGCTGGCGGATCCACGCCGTCACCGCCTCGACGGTGAACGGCCGCCCCTCCTTGCCGATCACGTCGTTGCGGTGGACGATCACCTCCTGCTCGTACGTCTGCCGGGTGATCGGCAGCCGGATCTCCCCGAACAGGAACGGGAACATCGTCGCCCCGGTGCGCGCCAGGCCGAAGAACGTGACGTCGGCCACGCCGACGGGGGTCGTCCCGAGCACCTCCTCCCGGGCCTCGCGGACGGCCGCGCGGAACGGGTCGAAGACGCCGTCGGGCCCGGCGTCGTGGACCGGGTGGCCGGTCCCGCTCACGGCCGGCACCCGCTCGTCGGAGCTGAAGTCGGGGTTGATGCCGACCATCTTGCCCCGCTTCGACAGGTAGATCGTCTTCCGGTCCTCCCCGTCGCCGGTCGTGACCACCGTGAGGTTCGTGGCCAGCGGGTTCGCCAGGAACGACCCGTCGAAGTCGTCGTGCGTCCCGGCGTAGGCTTCCCGGACGGTGCGGAGGTCGGGGAGGAGGAGGTCGAAGGCCGCGTGGCTGCACACCGTGGTGTAGTAGTCGGTGCACTGCATCCGCAGGACGAGCGGGTGGAGCCGCTCGTCCCGGCCGGCCGTGAACCCGTACCCGACGTGGGCGACCCGCGGCTGCCGCCGGTTCTCGAACGGCACCTTCCGGGTGTGGGCGTCGTCCTCGCGGGTCCGGAGCCAGTCCTCGGTCGTATCCGCGAGCCGGTCCGGCGGGTCGAACCAGTCGGTGGCCGACCCGGTCACGACGATCCCGTCCGGCGCCCGGTACCGGTGGACCCCGTCCCCGCCCGCGAGGGGCTCGGCGACGGTCAGGGCGATCCGCCCGCGGGTGTACCTCTGGTAAGCCGGGACGGGGATCGCCGGGCGGGCGGGGAACCGGCCCTCGGCGACCTCGGCGAGCCCTGCCGCGAGCTGGGCGAGCGTGTACCGCCGCGCGGGGCGTTGCTGGAGGCAACCCATCACGAGCTGGTCGAGCCAGCCGCGGACGGCCCGGTTGAACCGGCTCGGCCGCCAGTCCGGCCCGCCCCCCGGCGGGGTGCGGCCGGTCAACATCTCGTAGAGCATCACCCCCAGCGAGTACACGTCGATCCGGTCGCGGTCCGCCTCGTCCGTCGGCCGGGCCGTCCGGTTTTCGGGAAGAAGTTCGGGGGCGATGTACGCCTGCGTGCCGAGGAACCCGCCGGACGCCGAGCGGGCGGCACCCGGGTCGACGGGCCGCGCCAGCCCGAAGTCGACGAGCTTCGGCCCGGTCTCACCGAACAGGACGTTGTTCGGGTTCAAGTCGCCGTGCGACCACTCGAACCGGTGCAGCTCGCGCACGGCCGCGACCAGCTTCTGCGTCAGCGCCACCGCCTCGCCCGGGCCGCGGTAGTCTTCGAGTTTGGACCTTAAGCTGCCGCCGCCGAGGAACTCCATCGCGTAGTACGGCCGGTCCGCGTCGGGCGGGCCGCCGACCTCGATCAGCCGCACGACGTGGTCGTGTCTCACGGCCGACGCGACGCGCCAGTCCCGGGCGAATCGCGCCAGGTCGGCCGGCGCGGCGCCGGTCGGCACCTTTACGGCGACCTCGACGCCGTCGAGCGTCGCCCGGTACACGGTCCCCATCCCGCCGGCGCCGAGGAAGCGGAGGTTCGTGAACCGCGGGGGGAGTCGCAACATGGCGGCGGTCCCGGTCAGGAGTGTTGGGTCAGGGCGCGAAGGAACTCTCGGGCCGTCGGGAAGCGCCCGTCCGGGTGAGGGTGGAGGCACCCGCGACAGGCGCTCACGAGGTGCGCCGGGACGTCCGGCGGGAAGCGGCGTGACGGCGGTGGCGGTTCGGCCGCCCGGGCGGTCTTGTAGTCGTCGGTCAGCGAGTTCGGCCAGGTGACCTCCGTCGGGACGACGCCGGTCAGCAGCCGGAACAGGATGGCGCCGAGGGAGTAGATGTCGGCCCGCTGGTCGGCCGCGGCCGCGTCCCGCAGTAGTTCCGGCGCGGCGTAGGTCGGTGTTCCCAGGGGCTGGCCGTCGCCGGTCGGGCGGTTGACCTGTTGGCCGCCCCAGGCCTGCCCGAAGTCGGTCACGACCACCCCGGCCGGGTCGGGAGGGAGGGTGCGGAAGAGCAGGTTGTCCGGCTTCAGGTCGCGGTGTCGGACGCCCTTCTCGTGGAGGTCGCCCACCGCGGTGGCGACCTGGGTGAGGAGGGCGGCGGCCGCGGCGGGGGCGCGGAACTCCGCCGCGTGGGCGGCCAGCGACCCGCCGCCCAGGTACTCGAACGCAATGTAGCGGTGGCCGTTGTCGAACCGCCCGACGTCCAGAACGCGCACGACGTGCGGGTGGCCGTTGAACCGCTGCGGTAATTCGGCCTCGCGCGCGAACCGCGCGAGCGCGATGTCGTCCGGGGTGCCGCGGATGAGTTTCAGCGCGACCGGCTCGGACACCGCGGGGGAGCGGGCTTCGTAAACGACCCCCATCCCCCCCTCGCCCACCCGCCGGCTCAGGTGGTACGTCGCCCCGCCGAAGGTGTGCCAGTCCTCCGGGAGGTCGATTTCGGAGGGCGGGGGGACGAGGGGGAGGGT
>DASPHQ010000491.1:0-12738 GCA_035629595.1 Urbifossiella sp.
TCATCACCAGCACGAACGCGCGCCAGAAGGCGTGTACCGCCAGCCCGGCGGTGCCGTGGCCATTCGCCCGCCGCGCCGCGAGCGAGTACGGCAGGCTGACGCCGACCAGGAACGTGAACGACGGCTGAATGAGGTCGTGGAGCGAGCAGCCGACCCACTCGACGTGCGTCTGGTGGAAGCCGAGGAACGCCAGCACCTCGCTGCCGCTCTCCTTCGCGACGGCGGCGAGCTTCAGCAGCTCGAACAGGATCAGGAGCATGACCAGGCCGCGGTAGGCGTCGACGGAGTCGAGGCGCGTCGGCGGCGGCGGCGGGTGGCCCATCACGTTGACCCTGCAACGCCGCGAGCGGCGGAACCCGGGCATGTTCCCCCGGCCGCCGGTTCGGGTCAAGGCGTACCGGTCGTGCGGCCGATACCGGACGTGTGGGAACGCGCCGCGTCAGAGCCTGGGTCGGGGCGGGGGCGTGCGCCGCGGGCGTGCTCGCGTCCGGGTGCGCCGACGCGCGGTTCCTGCGCCGCAACGCCCCGCCGCAGGCCGACCCCGCCGCCGTCGCCGTGGCCCCCGCGTCCGACTACCGCATCGGCTGCCCCGACGTGGTCGAGGTGGCCGTCGCCGACCGGCCGGCGTGGGACGCCGTCGCCGCCGTGGACCTCGACGGCCGCCTCCCCGTCGGCGCCCGGCCGCGCGTCGAGGGGCTGACGCTCGACGAGGCGCGGCAGGCGGTGGCGCTCGCCGCGGGGGTGCCGCTCGACGGCGTCAGCCTGTCGCTGGCGGCGCCGCGCGGCGGCCGGGTGTACGTCCACGGCCCGGTCCGCGGGCGGACGCACGTCGTGCCGTTCCAGGGGCCGGAGCCCGTCATCGCCTTCCTGACGCGGACCGGGAGCCTGCCGCCGGGGTCGGAGCTGAGCGCGGTCTACGTGGTGCGGCCGAACGTGGCGGCGGGGGCGCGGCCCGAAGTGTTCAAGGTGAACCCCGCCGCGGTGCTGCTCGACCACGACCACGCCACGAACGTCACGCTGCGGCCGTCGGACCAGGTGTACGTCGGGGAGACAAAGGGATCGTCGCTGTCGCGGGTGCTGCCGGACTGGCTGGGGCCGGCGTACCGGCGGCTGCTGGGGCTGCTGCCGGACGAGTGGAACTGGTGGCCGTTCGGGCGGGAAGGCGTGTGAGTGCGGGTGTGGGTGTGAGTGAAGACGCAAACCGAAAGCCCGGGGACGGCCGTCCCCGGGCTTCGTCTTTCACTCACACTCACACCCGCACTCACACTCGTCGTCAGTCCTTCGGCCGCGCGAACGGGCTGCCCTCGGCGCCGGACACCGTCGGGGCCGTCTCCACGGCCCTCTGCCACCGCGTCCACTCGTCCACGTCGTCCTTCCGCTCCTTGTTCGCCATGTCGGCCTGGCTGTTGCGCACCACCAGCCGGCCGTCCGGGCGCACGATCAGCAGCTCGGTGTTCACGTCCTCGGTCAGCTGCGACTTGCCGGGCACCCGGGTCGTCACCTTGCCGCCGTCGAAGTCCACGAGCACGTCGCGGCCGACGAACTCCTCGACCAGCCACCCCTTCGGGGTGTCGGCCTTCGCCCCCTTGCCGACCTTCTCGCTCGACAGCTCGCGGAGCTGGTAGCGGTTCTCCTCGCTGCTCCACAGCGGCAGCTTCACGTACGTCTTGCGGCCGACGTAGCCGCCGCGGGCGACCGGCATCTCGGCCGCCACCCACGCCCCCACCGGCTCGCGCTGGTTGGTGCTACTGTCCACCCGCACCTGCTCCAGCCACGTCAGCTTCTGCACCACCGTGTGCGTGTTCCCCGGCGGCAGCGTGAACCGCTCCTGCATCGTCTTCTGCTTGCCGTACTGGGCCTGCACCTCGTCCGCGTACTTGACCGGGTCGTACGCGAACAGGTGCGACTCGCGCGGCACCGTCAGCGTCTGGGCCAGCCGCGTCCACGGGCCGGGGATCGTCTTGATGTCGGCCAGCGCCGGGATCGACATCGACTTCGGGTTGTTGTAGTTCGGGTTGATCAGCTTCACCCGCAGCTGATACTCGTACGAGTAGCCGGGCCGCACGTCGGGGTCGATGAACCGCACCAGGATGTCGTCGATGTCCACCCCGGCGGCGGACAGCGGGTTCCCCATGCCGCTCTCGAGCTTCCCCCCCTCGCCGCCGCCGGGCACCGGCATCCGCATCCCGGCCGCCGGGCCGTACACCGCCTCCGCGCCGGACGCGCCCACCGTGGTCGGGGCGAAGATGCCGGACTTCTGCCCCTGCTGCCCCTCCTTGGCGCCCTTCTCGCCGAGGAGCCGCTGGAGCACCGCCGACTGCTGCACCGGGGTGGCGGCGGCGTCCTTCATCCGCTTCACCGTGTCGAGGATCGCCGGCAGCTTCACCTCGGGGTACTTGCCGAGGTCCTGGACCAGTTCGGGGAGGAACATCACCAGGTTGTCCTCGTACCGGTAGAAGTACGGCAGGTAGGCGTTGATGCCGCCCTTGTCGTTCTTGTCGTACCCCTCGACGTGGCTGTTGAGCATCCGCGACGCGATCACCTCCTGGTACTTGTCCACGTACCGGTAGTCGAACCAGCCGACCGTCTCGTCGTCCTTCGGGTTGGCGGCCACGTCGGCGTACTTCTTCCCGGTGCCGTAGACGATGCCGTCCGGGGTGATGACGCGGCGGCGGACGTCGAACCCGTCGAACCGCACGAACGGGGCGGCGTCGGCGACCTTCTGCATCCGCAGGGCGCGCTTCATCTCCTCGGCCTGCTTCTTGAACGGGAAGGTGGCGTTGACCACCGCCATCCGCAGCGGCACCACCGTCATCGCCGGCAACTTCCCCTCGGCCGCGGCCTTGTCCAGGTCCTCGACCGGGATGTAGTTGATGGTCGTCTCGACGCGGAACCCGGCCTGGTTGTACCCGCCGCCCTCGCCGGGGGGCATCGACCCGGGGCCGGAGACCGTCGGCGGGCCGGCCGGCCCCATCGGCGGCGGCCCCATCGGACCCATCGGGCCCATCGGCTGCTGTTGCTGCTGCTGCTGGGCCTTCCGCGCGTTCTTGGTGCTCCCCTTGATGGCGTTGATCGCGTCCTTGATCTTCTGCTTGTCGGCCTCGGCCGTCTTCTTCACCACCCGGACGGCGATCTTGGCCCCGCCCTCGGGGTCGAGGACGATGTCGTGGGCCTTCATCGGCGCCCGCACCAGGTCCACCTGGTAGTCGCCGATCGCCATCACCCGCGGGTTCTCGCGCTTCGTGTCCGGCCGGGCCGTCGGGTCGAACATCACCCCGGACAGCTGGAACTCCTCCACCGGGATCTTCATGTACCCGCCCTTGCCCGGGCCGTACGGCCCGGTCAGCGGCGCGACCGCGGTGGGGTCGGCCGGGTCGCTGACGGCGCGCTGGATGTTGTTCGCCTTCGTGGTCAGGTCGGTGGAGATCTTCTTCGGGTCCTTCGCCTCGGAGTACGTGCTGCCGCCGAGGAACAGCAGCAGCAGGAGGCCGGCCCCGGCGACGCCGAGGACGACGTACTCGCCCTTCTTGAGCAGGAACTCCTTCATGTCCAGCTTCGGCTTCGACGACTTCGACTTGGCCATGGCGTACCCTCGGGGCGGGTCGGTGTGTTCGGGTTCGGGGCGTTCGGATTCGGGCTGTTCGGGTCGGGGCTGGTAGCCGCAGGCTTTAGCCTGCGCTGGGCCAGCGCAGGCTAAAGCCTGCGGCTACCAGTATTCGGTCAGAACTTCGGCGGCGGCGTCGGCCCCCCCGGCGCCGGGGTCGGCGCGGGGGCCGGGGTCGGCGCGGGGGTCGGCGTCGTGCCCGGCGCGGCAGCCGCTTCCTCGCCCACCTGGTACTTCTCGTACAGCGACACGATGCCGTAGATGGTCAGCTCGACGAGGCCGGCGGTCAGCTGGCTCTCGGAGATCGAGGTCATGGTGCCGCCCGGGCCGCCGGGGAAGCCCGGCCCCATCGGCATCCCCCCCATCGGGCCGCCCAGCACCGGCGGCGGAGCCAGTCCCGGCCCCGGACCGACCGCGGCGCCGCCGGGGCCGCCGCGGCCGAACCCGGCACTGCCGCCGCCGACCGGCCGGCCGAGACCGCCCCCGCCCTCGTTGGCGAAGCCGCCCGCGGCCAGGCCGGCGCCGCTGCTCACAACCGGGCCGCCCTCGCCGAAGCTGCCGGTGCCGCTCTCGGGGCCGCCGGACAGGGTGCCGGTGAACCGCTTCCAGTGGGCCTGCGTCGTCTGGAACCGCAGCGGCGAGTTGGCGTAGGCGATCAGCACGTCCTGGATGTACGCCTGGTCCACGATCACCGTCACCGCCACCGGCATCCGCCGCACCTGCTTGGTCACCTCGACGTACCGCTTGCGGTTGCCGTCCACCACGAGCTCCACCGGGCCGCCGGCCCCGCCGCCGGCGCCGCCGGGCATCATCCCGCCCGGCCCGCCCTCGCCGGGGCCGCCGCGGCCGGGCTGGATGCCGCCGACCGGCCCGGCCATCCCCGCCGGCGGTCCCATGCCGCCGCCGGCGGCCTTCGCCGACTCGGCCTCGGCGTCCTTCTTGAACGACTCGAACTCCGGCATCAGCAGCGGCATCAGGGCGTGCCGGCTGTCCTTGTACCCGAGGGCCACGGCGTCGATCCGGCGGACCGGCACGGTGCGGGTGTCGAACACCTGCTCGACCCGGCTGATGACCGCCGACGGCAGCCCGCCGGGGATCAGCCCGTCGGGGACGTTGTGCTCCTCGGTGCGGATGATCTCGCGCTCCTCGCCGCCCTTGAGGAACTCGCCGCCGACGTGGAACGCGAACGGCCGGGCGTCCTTGTCGCCGGTCAGCCACACGTTCAGCGTCATCTTCGCCCCGAGGCCGAGCGGCTGGAGCCGGTCGGTCACGTTCTTGATGCGGCCCACCAGCACCGGCCGGCGGTCCTTCTCGTCGGCGATGAGCTTCAGCTCGACGCGCCAGTTGCGGCTCAGGAAGGCGCGGTGCGTGGGGAGGTCGAGCGGCTGGTTGTTGGCGTTCAGCAGCGGCACCCGGGTGAACGTGCCGATGCCGTCGTTGATGGCCTTGACCTGGCCGAGGAGGGCGCGCTGCACCCACACGTCCTCCATCGCCAGCCACACCTGCTCGGGGCTCGGCACGCGGTCGCCCCAGCCGTTGGCCCCGCCGGCGCCGACCGGCGGGAAGTAGATGTGGCGGAGGACGCTCTGCCAGCCGTTGAAGAACTCGGTCGGGGCCACCTTGTCGGCCATGCCGGTGCCGGCGAACCCGGGGCGGGCGTTGGAGAACTCGGCGAGGTACACCTCGCGCACCTTGAACTGGTTCAGCACGTCGCTGTACTCGGCCGGGAACCGGTCGCCGAACTTGAGCTGGTTCTTGTCGGTGGCGTAGTCGGCGGTGTACTCGAACCGCTTGAGGATCTCGGCCCGCGGCCAGCGGAGGAGGTTGCGGTCGGCCACCTGCGTCACGACCTCCTTCTTGTCCTTCCCCTCGGCGCGGACGACGCCGATCTGCCGCTCCCAGTTCTCCTTCCACAGGTCGACCTTCTTGTCCTCCAGCTTGGCGCGCTGGTCGTCGAGCAGCTTGATGAGCGGGTCGGACTTCGGGCTCTTGCCGGCGATCCCCTTCTCGGCCTCGTCCACGGCCTTGGTCTTGTCGGCGATGGCGGCGCCGACGGTCGCCGAGACGGCGAACGCGGCGGCGACGACCACGACCGGGACGACCCCGAGGAGGATCCAGAAGTGGTGCTTCTTCAGCTGTTCCTTGTCGATGCTCATGGCCGGTCGCCGGGTGTTCGGGTGAGGGTCCGGGCGAAGCCCGGGGACGGCCGTCCCCGGGTTCTGGGTGTGTGCGTCAGCGGCCGGCGGCGGTGCCGGCGGCGGGGGCGGCGAGGGCGTCGGCCGGGTTCATCGACGGCACCGGCTCGCGCCACACGAACATGACCACGAACTCGTACCGCTTGCGGGTGGACCCCTCGATCAGGGGCGGGAGCGACGGCAGGGTGACGCCGCTGGACAGGCCGGTGCCGGCCGCGGCGATGCTGGCGGTCGGCGGGATCATGCTGTTGCCGCTGGGGCCGCTGGGGCCGGACGGGGTGGCCTGACCGCCGGGGGCGAGGGGCGACCACGGCGCGCCGGCCGGCGGGGCCGCGGCCGCCTCGGAGCCGCCCATGCCGACCGTGCTGCCCGGCCCGGTCATGCCGGCCGGCGGACCCATCGGGGCGGTGCTCAGGGCGATGCCGCCGGCGCCGCCCGCGGACAGCCCGCCGGCGGGGCCGTCGAGGTACGACCGGCCGACGAAGGCCATCGTGTTCGGGGTCGGGTTCTCGACCGTCCACACGTGGTAGATGAAGGCGTGCGACACGCGGCCCTTGAGCGGGTCGGCCTCCAGCCCGGGGATGTACTTCGCGGCCTTATCCGCCCCCTTGTTCCGCTCCGCGAACGTGGTGGACATCTTCTGCAGGTTGGCGATCAGCCCCTCGCGGAGGAACACCGCGGCCCCCCCCTCGGTGGGGCCGTAGTCGGTCCACCCGCGGACCTCGACCACCCACCCGGCGCCCTCCTTGACGTCCGGCTTCCACCGCTTGGTCGCCTCGTCCTGCTTCTTCTCCTCCTTGAGCATCACCGCGGCGATGTCCTCGTTGTACCCGCGGCGCGGCGTGGTCGTCTGGTCGCCGAACACCTCGTCGTCGACCTTGAGGAAGAACGCCGGCAGGTTGTCCACCCACCGCGGGTAGACGGCCTCGACGTTGACGACCGCCAGGTGCCGCGGGTGCTCGGACGTCTCGTACTGGAGCGCCTCCTCGACCGGCACCCCGTCGCGCATCCGCTTCTGGAACTGGGCGAACGCCGCCACGCCCTTCCCCTCGGTGGTCTGCCACAGGGTCGGCGGCAGGTTCCCCTCGTTGCCGGGGCGCGGCAGGGCGGCCGACATCACCTCCTGGAGCCGCGGCCAGTTCAGCCGCTCGTCCTGCCCGGACACGACGGCCTTGACCAGCCCCTTGCTCGTGGTCACGCCCTCGTTCGCCTGGTTGTACTTGCTCTCCTGCGCGACGACGGTGGCGACCGCCGCCTTGGCCGTGCCCAGCGCCTTCTCGACCTGCGGGTCGGCGATCGACTTGTACGTCGCCCCGTACCCGAGCGCCAGCCCGGCGGTGCCGAGCAGCAGCGCGGCCGCGGCGGCGACGCCGTACGGCTTCTTGGCGCGGATGAGCCGCTCGGTGCGGACTTCCGTGGGGAGCAGGTTCGTCGTCAGCCGGGCCTCGCCGGCGCCCTGGAGGGCCAGGCCGTACGCCACCGGGAACGACAGGATGTTCTCGACGAACAGCGGGTCCTTCGTGACCGACTCGCCTTCGAGGCGCGCGAAGTCGGCCGGCTTCTTGACTTCGAGGGAGAGCTTCTCGGCGAGGTACTTCTGGAGGCCGGGGAGGCGGAAGGCGCTGCCGAGGCCGATCATGGAGCCGACGTGGGCGTTGCGGTGCGTGTTGGTGAAGTACCCGAGGCTGCGCTGCACCTCGCCGACGAAGTCCTGGAGGACGGGCTTGAGCGCCTTGAGGATCGCCGGCAGCTCGGGGCTCTTGGCGGCGTTCCGCTTCAGGTGCTCGGCCTTGGCGAAGGTGAGCTTCAGCTCCTTCGTGAGGGCGCGGGTGAAGTTGTTGCCGCCGAGCGGGATCGGCCGCTGCCAGATGATCTTGCCGCCGTCGGTGATGATGAGGTTGCTGGCCTCGGTGCCGATGTCGAGCACCACGACGCAGCGGACCTTGCCGCGCGGCGTCTCCTCGTCCGGGGCCGCCTCCTCCGCCGGCGCCGGCACCCGGCCGCCCTTCTTGAGCAGGTCGTAGGTGGTGTAGTTGACCAGCGCCAGCGGCGACATCTGGATGGTGTGCACCTCGATCTTCGAGCCGCTGAAGTAGCCCATGTAGCGGCTGATGACGTCGCGCTTCAGCGCGAACAG
Organism: Urbifossiella sp.; assembly: GCA_035629595.1. Taxonomy (GTDB): domain Bacteria; phylum Planctomycetota; class Planctomycetia; order Gemmatales; family Gemmataceae; genus Urbifossiella. Next base: position 7,937 of record DASPHQ010000491.1, read on the forward strand.
GCCGACCTCGGTCTCCATGGCGAAGCCGTCGACGACCTCGCCGCCGGCGATCTTCTGGAAGTCCCAGACGACCTCGTCGAGCGGGAAGGGGATTTGCTGCTTGGCCTCGAACTTGACGATCTCGGCGATCTTCTTCTCTTCGACCGGCGGGAGCTTGACGAAGCGCGCCAGGCCGGACTGCCCCGGGATGCCGACGGCGACCTCGTCGCGGCCGATGTCGTTGCGGGAGAGGAATTTTTCGAGCGCCTCGCGGATGAGCATGTCCGGGTCGGCGTCGGGCTGGGAGAGGATTTTCGGGTGTTCGACGTAGTCGAAGGCGGTGGCGGTGGGCTTGCCGTCGACGATCTCGACGCGGACGGCCTTGAGGGCGCACTGCCCGATGTCGATGCCCCAGAAGCCGGTGGGGGGTGGCATGTGGTGTCTCTCCGGGCCAGCGGGCGGGGACGCTGCGGCACAGGGTACGATACTTCAACGGGGGTGGGAAGCCCCTCGTTTGCGGGCGGCGTGGGCGCTACGGGCGTTTCGGGCGGCCGGGGACGGTTGAGATGGTGGCACCCGGGGCGCACGCCGGTTTACGTCATTCGATCCGGGTCGTGCGTCACGGATTCAGCGTAACCTCGCGTTTTCCGGCTGTCAACTGGCACAACGGCTTTGCGGGTGCGGCGTTGGCGCGGGTTGAAAGCCCACCCGTTGCAACGGGTCGGCTTGGCCCGGGCTTGCGGCTTCCGCCCCGCGTCGGTATGCCCCGCACGGGTGCGTAACCTGCGCGGAGGGCGGCGGATGCGGCGGCTCGCGGAACTCCCGGCGGCGGCGTGGGTTCTGGCCGCGCTCGCCCTCGCCCTGGCGGCCGCCGGCGCCCGCCCGTACGCCGGCGGCTGGAACGACGGCTGCCGCCTCGCCGCCGTCGAGTCGCTCGTGGACCGCGGCACCCTCGCCATCGACGACTCCGTCTTCTGCAAGTGCCCGCAGCAGCTCATCGACAGCGGCCACACGCCGTACCCCGCCGCCGACGCCGGCCTGCTCGCCGCGGGGACGCTCGACAAGCTCTACGTGAACGGCCACTACTACTCCGACAAGCCGGCCGTGGTGAGCGTGCTGATGGCGGCGCTGTACCGGCCGCTCGTGTGGCTCGGCGTGCCGTCGCCGGGCGAGCGGCCGGACGTGTTCGCGTGGGTGATGACGGTCCTGACCAGCGGGGTGGGGTACGCGGCGGCGGTCGGGTGCCTGTGGGTGCTCGGGGGGCGTGTCGGGCTGACGCCGGGGGTGCGGCTGGGGTGGCTGGCCGCGTTCGCGCTGGCGACCTACGCGCCGGCGTACACCCGCCACGTGAACGCCGGCGCCGCGCAGCTCGGCGTGGTCGCGGCGATGTGCCTGATCCTGCATCAACTCAGCCGTGAAAGCCCGGGGACGGCCGTCCCCGGGCTTCGCCTGTTGCTCCTCGGCACGCTCGCCGGGCTCGGGTTCAACCTGGACTTCGGCACCGGCCCGCCGCTCGCCGCGGCGACGGTCCTGGTGGTGGCGTGGCGGTTCGGCCGCGTGGGGCCGACGGCGGTGGTGCTGCTGGCGCTGCTCCCGTGGGTGGCGGCGGGCGTGGGGATCAACTACGCCGTGTCCGGGAAGTGGCTGCCGATGAACATGTACCCCGAGACGCACCAGTGGCCGGGGTGCCCGTTCACCGAGGCGAACCTGACCGGGTACCGCCGCCACGGCCCGCTCGACCAGGCGCTGTACACCGCCGCGATGATGTTCGGGAAGCACGGCTTCCTGAACCACAACCTGCCGCTGCTGCTCGGCGTGGCCGGGGTCGGCGTGCTCCGCCGCCGCTTCCCGGGCCGCGGCGAGTTGGTGATGATGCTCGGGTGGTGCGCCGCCGCGTGGGCGCTGTACGCCGTGCTGTCGAACAACATGGGCGGCGCGAACACCTCGGTCCGCTGGTTCGTGCCGTTCCTCGCCCCCGGCTTCTGGCTCCTCGCCGTGCTGCTGAAGGAGCGCCCCGAACTCCGCGCCGACTTCGCCGTGCTGAGCGCCGGCGGGGCGGTGCTCGGGGCGGTGATGTGGACGATCGGCCCCTGGACTGGGCGGATGATCCCCGGGATGTGGCCCATCGTCGGCGTGACGCTGCTGGCGTGGGGCGTGGCGGCGCGGCGGCGGGCGCCGGCCCGCGGCGGCGCGATGAGCGTGGCCCGGATGCGCGTGATCGACGTGTGGCTCGGCACGCCGGTGTGCCTGCTGCTGACGCTGTGGCGGGCGGTGTTCGGCACGCCGGCCGAGGGGGCGGCGCGGCCGCGGAAGATCCTGTTCATGAAGCTCGCGGAGCAGGGCTCGACGGTCCTCGCCGAGCCGGCGCTGCGGGCGGCGGCGGCGCGCGTCGGGCGGGAGAACGTGTACTTCGTCCTGTTCGGCGAGAACCGCCCGATCCTCGACCTGCTCGGGCTGGTCCCGCCGGAGAACGTCATCGCCATCCGCACCGGCGGGCTGGTCCGCACCGTGGTCGGCGCCCTCAAGGCGCTCCGGGCGATCCGGCGCGCCGGGATCGACGCGGTCGTGGACCTGGAGTTCTTCGCCCGCTCGACGGCGGCGCTCGGCTACCTGACCGGCGCCCGCTGGCGGTCCGGGTTCCACCCGGGCGGCGGGGCGGGGCGCTACCGCGGCGACCTGCTGACGCACCGCGTGTCGTTCAACCCGTACCTCCACACGGCGCAAGCGTTCGCGCTATTGGTGGAAGCGCTCGACCACCCGGCCGAGATGCTGCCGCGGCTGGCCCACGTGCCGGCGGCGCCCGAGCCGGGGCGGCTGTCGTTCACGCCGTCGCCGGCCGAGGAGGCGGAGGTGCGCTCCCTGCTCCGGGCGGACCTCGGCCGGCACGCGGCCGGCGAGCTGCTGCTGCTGAACGCCAACGCCAGCGACCTGATGCCGCTGCGGCGGTGGGCGCCGGAGCGGTACGTCGAGCTGGCCCGGCGGCTGCTGGCCGAGCACCCGCGGGCGGCGGTGGTGTTCACGGGGGCGCCGGCCGAGGCGGCGGCGGCGGCGGAGCTGGTGCGGGCGGTCGGGTCGGACCGCTGCGCCTCCCTCGCCGGGAAGACGACGCTGCGCCAGCTGTTGGTGCTGGACACGCTGGCCGAGGTGCTGGTGACGAACGACTCCGGCCCGGCGCACTTCGCGACGCTGACGCCGGTGGACGTGGTGGTGCTGTTCGGCCCGGAGACGCCGCGGCTGTTCGCCGGGGTGGGCGGGCGGACGCACCCGCTGTGGGCGGGGCTGGCGTGCAGCCCGTGCATCAACGCGTTCAACGACCGCAACTCGGCCTGCCGGGACAACGCGTGCATGACGGCGATCACGGTCGGCGCGGTGGCGGAGGAGGTGGGGCGGGTGCTGGCGGCGCGCCGGGCGCCGGCGCGCCGGGCGGCGTGATACGATACGGGCATCGAGGAGGATGCCGCGATGTCGCAGACGATCGACGTGACCGGCCTGACCGAAGAGCAGGTACGGCGGTTGCAGACCCTCGTGAATGCCTTCCGTCGGTACCCCGGTGGACCGCCATCCACGTTCTGGTCTGGCCCTGTTCCCGCGGAAGGCACACGCGAGTACTCGGACGGCTTGATGGCCTGGGCGGAAAGTTTGCTCAAGGCTGGTCTGGTGACCGACACCCCGGGACCGTCACCGATCCCGGGTGCGTAACCGACTGCGACGCAGCCGCAGTTAGTGGGGTTGGCGTGGGTGGCGCCGGTTTCCATCGTTCGTGGTTCGCCCCCTCACCCCGCGTGCTTCGCCGCGACCCTCTCCCCCGGGGGGGAGAGGGTGAGACTGGCCGGTCGTCATCGCAGGCGGGCAACCACGCGCCGACGTGGGGGCGAGGCGTACCCCGGCGTTCGCGGGTCGATGCCCGCCTCGAATGGAGGCCGACTGCCTCCCACCCTCTCCCCCCCGGGGGAGAGGGTCGCGGCGAAGCACGCGGGGTGAGGGGGTTAACCACGTCGGATGAAACCCGGAAGTCACGTCCGCACCCCGGCCGGGCGGACCCGACACCATCGATAGCCAGGATCACGGTGCCCACGACCAGAATTCGCGCACTACGCTCTCGGAAGAATGACCTCACGAGAGCGCGACATGGGGAACTCGGCCGGGCTAATCGGGTGGCTGGTCGTCGCCGTCGTGGCGCCGGTGGCGGGCGTGCTGGGGTATCGACAGGTCACTCAGGCACCGGCGACGCCGACCGCGGAATCGCGCCCCGCCGAGGCTCGGCCCACGGCACCTCAAGCCACGTCCAACGCGGTGGAAGCGATCCGTTCGCCGTTGCTCAGCGAACTGTCCGAGAAGTGCATCCCTGCGGTCACCCAAGCGGACTTCCTGCGAGGCGACTCCCCGGTACAGGTCGTGGTGGTGATTAGCGGTCTCGAACCGAAAGCTCGGGAGTTGGCGGAGCAACTGATTAAGAACAAGGTGGAGACTCGACTTCGCCAGTCACGGATACCGGTTCACAGCGACGCTCAACTACCGCCCATTGTCCAGCTCTGCATGTCAATCGATGTTGGCGTTATTGACACGGACCAATCGTTTGTCGCGGCGACTGAGCTATCCGCCAACCGCCTCGGCTTCGCACCAATCGCGCACGGCCGTTTTGTTGGCGGCATGACGACAATCTGGCAGAAATCGAACCTTCGATGGGCCGGCCCTGCCAGTTTCCCCACGGATGGCATTGATCCACTGATCAACCAATTCATCGCCGACTACCGCGTGGCGAACCCATGACGTTGTTGGCCACGGGTGGGCGTTAACGAGGTAGAGGCGGCGGGCCGCTCGCT
>DASPHQ010000492.1:0-9683 GCA_035629595.1 Urbifossiella sp.
AGGTACACCAGCGCCTGGCCCCGGGAATAGCCCGGGACGGCGTCGGTCGTCGCCGCCCGCCGGAACAGCGGCGTCATGTCCTTCAGCTGGCCGAACGTCTGCGCCACGTTCACCGCGCCGCCCAGGTCCTCGGGGCTGGTGCGGGTGTCGAGCCACTTCAGCAGCAGCTTCTTGTACGCCTCGCCGTGCACGTTGGCGGCCGGGCTCATGGCCGTCTGCTGCGACACCTGCTGCTGCGCGAGGGCCGCCCCGGTGAAGTACCCGAACTGCCCGCCCCGCGGGATGTCGGCCGACGGCACCACAATCTCGCCGAACAGCATGGTGCTGATGTCGGCGAGCACCGGCTGCTTCTGCGGCGGCATCATCCCCCCGCGGAAGCCGCCGACCATGTGCGGGTTCTGCGCCAGGAACAGCGCCACCCGCCGGTGCCCGATCGCGGCCCCGCCGTCGCGCTTCGACGCCGCGACCGCCGCCAGCACGTCGCGGTTCTCGGCCGCCTTGAGCATCTCGGCGAACAGCGCCCGGCAGGAGCGGTCGCCGCCGACGTGCTCGCGGAACTTGTCCCACGCCGGCAGGTCGTGGGTGAGCTTGCCGTCGGTGTCGGCGACGAAGGCCGCGATGCGGATTTGCAGGTCGGCGGCCTCGGCCTTCGGCAGGAGGCGGGCGGCGCGGGCGCGGACCTCGTAGTCCGGCGACGTGGCGACGGCCTCCGCGAGGGCCGACCGGGCGACGCGGCCGAGCTTCGCGAGCTCGGTGGTGGCGTCCTCGCGGTCGTGGTACGACGGGCTGCCGAGTTGCCGGACCAGCAGCCGCGCCTTCGCCAGCTGCTCGGCCGGGATGTCGACCGCGGGCGGCGGCTCGTCGGCGCGGCCCGCCCCGACGGCCGCCACGCCCGCCACCAGCGCCGCCCACAACCGGGACATGGGAAACTCCGGGGGGTGTGCTACCGAATCTGACCGTAGTCGGGGTTCGCGGCCCGCCACTCGGCCCACTTCTCGAACGCCGCCGCCCGCCGCTCCGCCGTCAGCCGCCAGGTCGTGTACTGGAGCCGCGTCGTCGCCCGCGGGGGCGGATTCGTCACCTCAAACCCGTACTCGGTCGGGTCCTGCTGGGTCAGCAGCAGCGCGGCGGCGAGGGCCACGTCGCGGAGCTGCATGGCCGGCGGAGCCTTGGCCACCGGGGCGCCGCCCGGGCCGGCGATGATGACCCCGGCCACGGCGAGCGGCGCCTCGTCCTTGAACGCCGACTCCAGCGCCGGCAGGTGCTTGGCGTTGCCGACCTTCGCCACCGCCATCGCCGCCTGCGCCTTGTTCAGCGGCGTAACCGCGGCGGTCTTCACCATCCGCGCCCCCAGGTCGGCCACCTCGGGGAGGTCCAGTGCCTGACCCACCGACAGCGCCTGAACCATCAGCACGGCGTCGTCCCGGCTGGCGACCCACTTCCCGGCGATGGCCCGGTACACCCGCGCCTGCGTGCCGCCGTTGATCGCCGACACGAACCCGGACGACTGGTAGATGATGACGCTGAAGTTGGAGCGCGGGACGTGCCGCGACGGGACGCGCGTCTCGGCGAGCATCAGCGCCAGCACCTCGACCGCCGCGGGCTCCTGCACCTGACCGGGCCGGGTGGGGTTGTACCGCTTCTGGTACATCTCCTGCTTCCGCAGGGCGATGCGGAGGCCGAGGTCCTGCGGCGGGAGGTCGGTGATGAGCAGCTCGCGGCCGAGCGGGTTGGCGACGATCTCGGCGAACACCGTCCGCGCGACCGGCCCGCACCCGGCGGTGACCTGTCGGAACTCGGGCCACCCGGGCAGGTCGTGCTCGAACTTCCCGCCCTCGTCGGCGACGAAGACCGCGAGCCGGGCCTCGAGGTCGTCGGCCCGGGCGCGGGGGTAGATCGTCTGGCAGCGGGCGCGGACCTCGGCGCTGGCGTGCCGCGCCAGCGCTTCGGTCAGCGCCGGGACCGCCTTGCGGCCCATCGCGGCGAGGTCGTCCTGCGCCTTCTCGCGCTCGTCGTACCGCGGGCTGCCGAGCTTCTCGACCAGCGCCGCGGCGCGGGCCTGCTCGGCGGGCGGGACGACGAGGTGCTTCGGGTCGGGATCGACCGGCGGGGCGGCGGGGGCGAGGGCGGCGGTGAGGACGAGGCCGAACATGGGAGGAGCCCCGGGAGGGACGTACCGGTCGTTCCTATTGTGACGCGCCGGCCCGCGGAGTTCCAGTGCTCAACCAGCGTCATCGGCGCGGCGGCGGAAAAACTTGCGTCAGCAACCGAGATCGGGCCGCACGAGTCGGGCCGGGCGCCCGGCGCGGCCGAGGATCGCTTCCGCCGCGAGGTAGCCGCTGCGGACGGCCCCTTCCATGGTGGCCGGCCAGCCGGTGTCGGTCCAGTCGCCGGCGAGGGCGAGGTTCGGCACCGGCGTGGCCTGCGGCGGGCGGAACCGGTCCACGCCGGGCACGGCGCTGAACGTGGCAGTGTGTTCGGTCACGACCTTCGCGCGCAGGAGCGTGGCGCGGCGAACGGTGGGGAACACGTGTGCCAGTTCCTCCGCGATGCGGCGCTGAATCTCGTCGCGACCGAGCCCCTTGAGCGGCCGGGCGGCGCTGACCACGACTTGCAGGTAGTGCTCGCCGCGGCTCACCTCGCCGCGGCTGAACACCCACTGGCCGAGACAGTCAACGAGGACGGCGTGCGGGAGGTCGAGCGGCGGCCGGTCGTACCACAGGTGAACGCTGGTGATCGGCGACGGCGTCAGAGCCTTCGCGCCGGCGAAGAACGGGTCGGCGGCGAGCGCCGGCGGCAGCAGGTCGGGCACGCGGTCGAACGGGGCGGCGAGGACGAACCACTCCGCCTCGCGGCGCGAGCCGTCGCGCAACTCCACCCCCGCAAGCCCACCCGCCGCGGCGGGTGGGCTTTGCCCCTCCTTCACCGTCAGTTGTCGAACGCCGCAGTTCTCCACGACTTCGACACCATGCTTGTCGAGCCACGCGCGCAGCTCGGGGCCGTAGAACCGGCCGAGCGGCACCGCCGGGACGTGAACCGTGTAGCCGTCGCGGTGGCGGACGAAGCCGTCGCGGAACACCTTGCGCGCGTACCGCAGCCCGACGCGGTCCACCGTCTCGTTCAGGGCACTGACGAGCACCACGCCCCAGAAGCGGTCGATGGTGCGCTCCGTCTGCCGGTGCGCCAGCAGCCACTCGCGCAGCGGCGGGTCGGCGTCAGGTCGTTCGCGGAGCAGCGCCAGCAGCCCCCACGCCACGCGGAGCTTTTCGACCGGCGTGAGGTAGTGCGCCCCGAGCAGCGCCCGGCCGAGGTGGAACGGCGCCGGCCACGGGTCGGCCTTGAAGACGCTGCGCCGCCGGTCCGGCGTCACGAACGTGAGCTTCGGTTGGGGGGCGAGGAACTGTTCGACGCCGACGGTGCGGCAGAAGTGCGTGAAGTTGGTGCAGCAGCCCATGCTGACGTGCTGGCAGGCGTCAACGAGCTGGCCGGTGGCGGGGTCGGTGAACGACCCGGCGCGGCCGCCGAGCCGCGGCCGGGCCTCGAGGATCGTGACGCGGAACCCGCGCGGCGCCAGCCCGACCGCCGCCGCCAGCCCCGCGAGCCCGCCGCCGACCACGATCACCCGGTCCAAGTCACGCTCCCGACGCACAGGCGAGCCGGGGTCGTCCCCCGGGGTTCTCATCCTATGCGGGGCCGTCACTGCTTCTTCGCCCGCGCCGGCTGGCGGAACGGCCGCTCGGCCTCGTACAGCTTCAGCCGCTCGCGGTACTCGCGGGTCAAGGCCTCCGCCGTGCCCGGCAGCGCGAGCGCCCGCTTCTGCGTCGCCACCGCGTCGTCGAAGTCGCCGGCCTCGGCTTGGGCCGCGGCCAGGGTGTCGAGATGGTCGGCGACCTTCCCCGCACTCAGCTCGCACAGCTTCGTCGCCAGCGCCACCGCCTTCGTCCCGTCGCGGTGCTTGGCCTCCGGGCAGGTGGCCCGGATCCACGCCAGCGCGTTGTACGGCTGCTGCACCTCCGGCGCCACGCGGATCGCCTCCTCGTAGTCGGGGATGGCCTTGCCAAAGTCGCCGGCGGTGTCCCACACCCCCGCCCGGCGGACATACCCGTCCACGGCCTTCGGCGCCGCGCGGATCGCCCCGGTGTACTCGGCGATCGCCTTCTCGGTGTCCTTCTGCTGGCGCCGGATGTCGCCCCGGCTGATGTACGGGCGCGGGTCGGCGGGGTTGAGCCGGGTCGCCTCCGCGAAGTCCACGAGGGCCATCTCCGTTTCCTTCAACACCACGTTGGCGAAGCCGCGGTGGTAGCGGTAGTCGGCGTTCGTGGGGACGAGGCGGATCGCCCGGGTGTAGTCGTCCACCGCGGCGGCGTGGTCGCGGCGGCCCATCTCCGCGTAGCCGCGGTTGGCGAACGCCTCCGCGAACGTCTTGTTCAGCCGGATCGCCTCGGTGAAGTCGGTCACCGCCCGGTCGAACTCGCCGCGGCGGTCCCACATCAGGCCGCGCTCGTTGAACGCGATCGGGTCGCCCGGCCGGAGGCGGGCGGCCTTGTTCAGGTCGGTCTCCGCCTTCGCCCCGTCGCCCGCCAGCGACCGGACGCGGCCGCGGTTGACCAGCGCGTAGTAGTCGTTGGGGTCGAGCCGCAGGGCCGCGGTGTAGTCGGCGATGGCCTTGGCGTTCTCCTTCAGGTCCGAGTACTGGTTGCCGCGCACGACGTACCGGTCCGCGCTCGGCTCGAGGCGGATCGCCTCCGTCAGGTCCGCGGCGGCCTTGGCGTGCTCGCGGAGCTGGGAGTAGGCCTGCGCCCGCATGTCGTATCCCCACGGGTCGTCGGCCTCGTTGCGGATGTACCCGCCGAAGTGGGCGACCGCGTCGGCCAGCTTCACCACGTCGGCCCGCCGCGTCCAGGAGCCGCCGGACCCGGCGGGGTACAGGTTCACGACGAACACCCGCCCGGACGGAGCGACCTTGGCGACCCGCGCCGCCGACGCCCGCCACGGCCCGAGGCTCGCCCCGTCCTCGGTCCGCAGCTCGACCTCCGGCGACCGCGGCAGCACCACCGCCCCGACCAGCGGGTCGTCCTGCGCGGCGGCGATCAGCGGCACGCCGAGAATCACGAACAGACCCAACGTCACGCGCATGAGCGACCCCCGGATCGGTCGGAATACCCCCCGAACGTACAGCACGACCGCGGCAGGTGCAAGCGTCCGCCCGCGGTTGGCTCGGGGCTTGAGCCCGGAGGGCGACGGCGAGTAGCCCGGGGTGCAACCCCGGGCGGCCTGGGCGGTGTCTGATTCGCGTCGCCCCCACGAACCACGCCGACGCCCGCCCGGGGTTGCACCCCGGGCTACTCGCCGTCGCCCTCCGGGCTCAAAACCCCGAGCCCACGGCCGCGGCAGGTGCAAGCGTCCGCCCGCGGTTGGGCTACCCATTTGCTACCCCCGGCGTATAGTCCCGGTGCGCCGGGGTTCCGCGGGGGGGACAGTCGTGGGCGGGTTGCGAATTCTCGTCGCGGCGTCGGAGGTGGCGGGGCTCGCCAAGACCGGCGGCCTCGCCGACGTGGCCGCGTCGCTGCCGCGGGCGCTGGCCGGCCGCGGCCACCAGGTCGCCGTCGTCATGCCGTACTACGGCGCCGTCCGCCGCTCCGGCGTGGTCGTGGAGAAGACGGGCGCCGCCCTCCCCGTCCCGCTCGGCGGCCGCACCCTCGCCTGCCGGCTGTTGCGGACCCGCCTCCCCAACTCGGACGTGCCCGTCTACCTGGTCGAGCACCCGCCGTTCTTCGAGCGCGACGACGGCCCCGGCCGCGGCCTCTACCAGCAGGGGATGCCCGGCGGCTACAAGGCCGACTTCCCCGACAACGCCGAGCGGTTCACGTTCTTCAGCCGCGCTGTCCTCGAGGCCGTGCCGTTCCTCGGCTTCACCCCAGACATCATTCACGCGAACGACTGGCAGACCGGCCTCGTGCCGGTGTTCCTGAACGAGGCGTACCGCACGAAGGCGGCGTACCGCGAGGTCCGCTCCCTGTTCACCGTCCACAACCTCGCCTACCAGGGGGTGTACAGCCCCGAAGTGATGAAGCTCACCGGCCTCCCCGGGTGGCTGCTCAACCCCGCGCAGCTGGAGTTCCACGGGCACCTGAACTTCCTCAAGGCGGGGATCGTGTTCGCCGACGCGGTGAACACGGTGAGCCCGACCTACGCCCGCGAGATCACCACGCCCGACTTCGGCTGCGGCCTCGACGGCCTCCTCCGCGGCGTGAGCCACAAGCTCAGCGGCATCGTCAACGGCTGCGACTACGGCGACTGGGATCCGGCCCACGACCGGCACATCGCCCGGCGGTACACGGCCGACACGGTCGCGGCCGGGAAGGCGGCGTGCAAGGCGGACATGCAGAAGCGATTCGGCCTACCGCAGAAGCCGGACGTGCCGGTGCTCGGCATGGTCGCCCGGCTCGTCAGCCAGAAGGGGATCGACCTGGTGCTCAGCGCCGCCCCCGGGTTCCTCGACCTCGGCTGCCAGCTCGTGTTCCTGGGAGATGGAGACCCCGAGTACCACGACGAGTTGACGGCGTTCCAGGCCCGGCACCCTGACAAGGTGGGGGTGTTCCTCGGCTTCCACGAGGGGCTGGCGCACGCGGTGGAGGCGGGCTCCGACCTGTTCCTGATGCCGAGCCGGTATGAGCCGTGCGGGCTGAACCAGATTTACAGCCTCCGCTACGGCACGCCGCCGGTGGTCCGCGCGACCGGCGGGCTGGCCGACACCATCGTGAGCGCCACCGAGGAGAACCTGACCGCCGGTACGGCGACCGGCTTCTCGTTCAACGAGTTCTCGGCGCGGGCGCTGTACGAGACGGTGCGGTGGGCGCTGGAGCTGTACCGCACGCGGCCGTCGGACTTCGCCCAGGTGGTGCGGACGGCGATGGCCCAGGACTGGGGCTGGGACCGCAGCGCCGCCGAGTACGAGGCGCTGTACCGGAAGGTGAGCCGGGTGGTGTAGGTTTCGTAGGTCGGGTCGAGTCGTCGAGACCCGACGCGGGGTGCGGGTGAGAAACGGAGCAACCCCGAGGCGCTGGCGTGACGGGGTTTTCTTCGGGCGCCGTTCGCGCCCCGCGTCGGGTCTCGATGACTCGACCTGACCTACGGGATCAGCCCCCTGCCCCGCAGTTCCGCCGTCACCACGTCGAGCGCGTCCCCGTCGTCCGTCGCCACCGTGATCGTCGCCATCGCGTCGGCTTCCCAATCGCCGCGCTGCCGCAAGTACGTCTCCCACGTTGCGTCGGAAGCGTCACCCGCCCGCGTCGCGAGCCGTGCCCGGACCGTCTCTGGCCGCGCTTCACACACCACTCCCAGCACCGGGACGCGCCGCCGCCGGGCCAGGTCGACCACCGCCCGCCGGTGGGCCGCGGTGCGAAATGTGGCGTCGATCACCACCCGCTTCCCCTCGAACAGCAGGGCGTCGGCCCTGCGCAGGCACTCGGCATAAGTCCGCTCCGTGTGCGCCGGTTCGTACAGACTGTCGCCGCCGCGTTCGGTCTCGCCGAGGCCCGCGAGTTCCTTTCGCACCACGTCCGCGCGAATCGCCTCGAACCCGGCCGCCGCCGCGAGGCGCCGCGCCAGGTGGCTCTTGCCCGTCCCCGACAGCCCGCCCACGAACACCAACCCGGGCCGCCGTTCCGGCTCCTCGAGCACGCCGAGCGCGAGCAGCCAGTGCCCGCGGGCCCGTTCCGCGGCCGCGGCCCGCTCGTCCGCCGGCACCTCGGCCTCCGCCCGCTCCATCCCCTCGACCTTCGCCCGGACCACCGCCCGGTAGGCGACGTAGAAGGGGAGCAACTGCGCAAGCTCCCCGTCCCCCGAGGCGCGGAGGTAGGCGCGTTCCAGGTCGGCCGCGAGGTCCGGCCGGTGGTGGAAGCGCAGGTCCATGAGGAGGAACGCGAGGTCGGCGGCCGGGTCGGCGTGGCGGAACCGGGCGCTGAACTCGATACAGTCGATGGCGAACGGCCGGCCGTCGGGCGGGAGGTAGACGTGATCGAGGTGGAGGTCGCCGTGGGTGTCGCGCGGCACGCCGCGGTCGGCCCGCGCCTCGACGAGCGGCCGCAGCCGGTCGAGGTGGACGTCGGTGAGGACGCGGAGGAGGGCGAACACGGCCCGGCTGACGGTGACGCCGACGTGGCTTTCGGCCTGGGTGAAGTTGTCGCGGGCGTTCCCGGCGACGACCGCGAACCGCCCGCCCGCCGCGACCGCCGGCCCGCCCGCGGCGGTGCGGTGGAACTCGGCCAGGAACGCCGCGAGCTGTTCCACGTCAGCAGTCCCGACGTCATCGCGCTGCACCCGGTCGAGCAGCGATGTACCATCGGGGAGGCGAACCATCTTCACCGCCCACTCGACCGGCTCGCCGTCGCATTCGACGCGCAGCCGGTCGCCGACTACAGCGATCGGCACGACGCCGACGTACACGTGCGCCGCGAGCCGGCGGTTGAGGCGGACTTCTTCGTCGCAGTAGTGCCGCCGCTTCTCGAGGGTGGAGAAGTCGAGGAACCCGAGGTTCACGGGCTTCTTCACCTTGTAGACGAAGCCGCCGGCGAGGAACACGGCGGAGATGTGCGTCTGCCGCACCTCGACGCGGTCGGGGTGGTGGGGGTAGGCGGCCGGGTCGGCGAGGCCGGCGAGGAGGTCGGGGAGGTTCATGGGAGGAACCCGCACGGGGCGACTGTACGGCCCGCGCCGCGGGTGCTAAACTAGGGGTGCCACGGAGAGGTGGCAGAGTGGTTGAATGCGTCAGTCTCGAAAACTGATTTACCCGCAAGGGTAACGAGGGTTCGAATCCCTCCCTCTCCGCTCCAAAAACGCCAAAACCCCGGGGATTCCCGGGGTTTTGCTGTTCTCAAACACCCGTGCGGCCGAGACACCGAAAGACGCCGCGAGCCGCCGGGAGACAAGGAAAGAGCAAGTCGGCGACAAGTCGCGGCCCGAAAAGAGCAAGTCAGAGGCCCGCCACAGCATCCCCCAAATCCCGCAGCCCCAAGTGCGTGTAGATGTTGCTCGTGAGGGTCGGCGTGCTGTGGCGGAGCAGCTTCTGGGCAGCGGCCAGCCCCACCCCAGCAAGGGCCAGCCGGGTGGCGAACTGGCCGCGGATCGAGTGGAAATCGTAGCTCCGCCCGTCCGCCGACACGACAGGTATTCCGGCTTCCTCAAGGTCGCCGGCCACCATCAGGCTGGTCATCCCCTTCGACACGGGCCACACAGGACGCTCTGGCAGACCAGCGAGGTAACCCCTCAACAGCGGCACCAGGGACGGCGGAATCGGCTGCACCGCCTGCTTGCGGTTCTTGGTGTACGCAGCCGCGACGCCCACGTGCGGCACCTCTGCTTCGAGACGGAACGAGGACGGGTGCAGGGACGACGCTTCCCCCCGCCGAAGGCCAGTGCCCGCCACCAGCCTGTACAGCATTGCCCGCTGTCGGCCGCGGAGTTTACAGAACCTCCGGAGCGAGTTCTCGGTCGTCGCGATCAGTCGGTCGAACTCCTCCTGCGACAGCGCCCTCCTGACCAACCGGCGGTCCGTCTCGATGTTCCGCACCTTCTCCAGGCTCGCGAAGGGGTTCCGGGGGGTCCGGCCGCTCGCCTCCAACCACACACCGAACGCGCGGATGCTCGTGCGATAGTGGTGTCGTGTCCGCAGCGAGCCTCGG
>DASPHQ010000493.1:0-5494 GCA_035629595.1 Urbifossiella sp.
GATCGGGCCGCCCGGCTTGACGAAGTGGGAGAGGTAGCCGAGGTACAGCTCGTCGGTGCCGAAGTAGAAGAAGGAGTCGACGCAGACTACGGCGTCGAAGAAGCCGGCGGCGAACGGCAGCGCGCGGGCGTCGGCGCGGAGGGGGAACACGCCGTCGGACACGCCCGCGTCGCGGATGCGCTGGAGGTTCTCGGTGGGGCTGAACCACAGGTCGGCGGCCCACACCTCGACGCCGAACTCGCGGCGGAGAAAGACCGACGACATGGCTCGGCCGCAGCCCAGGTCGAGGACGCGCATCCCGGGCCGCAGGTCGAGCACTTCGCACAGCCACTCGGTGAGCCACAGGGCGTTGGCACCGCCGCTGAACGACGCGGCGACCCAGTCGGGGTGGTAACCGGCCGAGCGCGGGAAGCGGGCGGGGCGAAGGCGAGCGTCCACGGGCGTCTCTCCGGCGGGTCGGCTCGTGACATCGTACTGAGGGGTTCGAGCCGTGCCGCGTGAGCTCCCGCCGCAGCACCCGTCGAAGCTGCGCAAGCCCAATTCCCGCCAGTGGTTTCTGCCGAAACGTCCCGCACCGGGACTTCCGCCCCCGCCTCAACCGGACCGGCCGTGACGCCATTTCCGGTCGTGCCGGCGGCGCCCCGACCGGCCGTGTTCTAGGAATCGGGAAGCCCGTACTCCGTGCGTCCCGACGAATTCCTCGGGCGCCCCCTGGAGCCGACCGCCATGCGTGCCGCCAGCCGTCCGACCCGCCGCCGGGGCACCGTCCTGCCGATGATCGGCGTCTGCCTCATCGCCATCTTCTCGTTCGTCGCACTCGCCGTGGACCTGGGGATGCTGGCGGTCGCCCGCACCCAGTGCCAGAACGCCGCGGACGTGGCCGCCCTCGTCGGCTGCCGCACCCTCGACAACAAGCAGCCCGAAAACGTGGCGTACGACAACAACCGGCCGGCCGCCGTCCAGGCGGCCAAGGACTCGGCGACGGAGAGCCCGTACATGGCCACGTCGGTGGCCAAGGCCACGACCCCCGCCCCCGTCACGACCGTGCGGGCCGGCACCTACGAGTACAACACGACCACGCAGACGTTCGAGGTCAGCTACCCGTCCGCGCCGCCGACCGGCCGGTCGTGGACGGCGGTGGAGGTGTCGATCGCGCTGACCCAGCCGACGTACTTCGCCCGGCTGTGGGGCGTGAACGGGATGCCGAGCGGGGCGCGGGCGGTGGCCGTCTACCGGCCGCGCGACATCGCCTTCGTGCTCGACATGACCGGGTCGATGGCGTACAGCAGCACGTTCAACTACAGCGGGGAGCACCTGAACGCCGACCCGCTCGCCCCGGCCTTCGGGCACTACGTCAGCGCCCAGAGCGCCCTCATCGCGTCGGCCAACGAGACGAACGGCAGCGGCGAGGCGATCTCGCGGAACAACTACACGATGACGACGCCGAACGGCCCGCCCATCGTCCGCGACTACTACTTCAACCCGGCCAACGCCGCCGACCCGAGCGTGGAGACGACGCTCCCGGCCGACCGCTCGCAGCTGAAGCAGGCGTTCCACGCCTGGAGCCCGCCGGAGGCGGCCGGCAACCCGTCGGCCTACGTCAGCCAGACGTACACGTTCGGCGGGTACGACGCCTTCAGCGCCCGCGACGCGGCCGACCCGAAGGGGCCGACGCCGGCCCCGGACACGTTCAAGTCGATGACCGACTCCGGCGGCATCACCTACGTCGGCGACCGGTGGCGTCGGGCCGACGGGTCGATCAACAAGACGGAGAGCACCTGGGCCACCGGCAGCGCCACCACCCGCGCCGCCGCCACGGCGATCGACCTGCTCGGGTACAACGTCAGCGCCGGGAACGTCCGCCAGGGGACGACCGGCACGACCGTCATCACCACCGAGGGCGCGTTCCGCGACCCGACCTGGGAGCAGAACGGGTACGACCTCGACATCGTGAAGTACCGGGCCGACCGCGCCAGCGCCGGCGGCAACCCGATTCTCCCCGTCGGCCAACTCGGTACCACCACGCTGCC
The DNA here is from genome assembly GCA_035629595.1 of Urbifossiella sp. Classification (GTDB taxonomy): domain Bacteria; phylum Planctomycetota; class Planctomycetia; order Gemmatales; family Gemmataceae; genus Urbifossiella. The sequence goes on from DASPHQ010000493.1 coordinate 2,031, forward strand.
ACCCGGTGGCACGTACAACCCCCCGCTGGTGGCCCCCGCCGACCGGTTCAAGGGCTACTCGATGGGGCCGGGCTACTGGGGCAAGACGTTCTTCATCTGGCCGCCCGACCCGCGGGCGCCCGTCGGCAACCCCGGCGACGCAACTTACCAGCCGGGCGACTGGCGCCGCCGCTACTTCGACAAGATGGGCACCGTGACGGCCACCGCGTCCGGCGGCACCACCACCATCAACTACGGCCCGGTGGCGACGTTCGACACCCAGACCGACGCGAACGCCTACAACGGCGGCGGGTCCGGGAGCTTCGAGGGGATCAACGAGGCTATGCTCAACTCCGGCAGCGGGATGACGCTGAAGGCGGCCACCGGCAGCCAGTCCATCTCCTTGACGGGGGGCGGCACGACGACGCAGACGGTGGACAGCTACCGGATCGACTACGCGGCCATCCTGCGCTGGATCAAGAGCGGCCCGCAGCCGCTGCCGCCGAACCTCCGGGCCGGGCGCGTGCTGTACTACTCGTCCGTCCCGAACGACGTGGACACGGCCACCGGCACCGCCCAGCAGAAGCTCGACAAGCGGTTCTGGAAGGAGTACATCGACTACGTGCTCGGCTACCGGTACACGTCGAGCACGAACCTGGCCGGGAACGCCGACAGCTGGGCGAGCGCCCCGCGGTCGCTGACGACCGGCGACCTGGCCGTCTGGGGCGGCCCCGGGACGGCCCCCGGGCAGTGGGCGACGATCAGCCCGGCGAACGCCCGCCGCCCGTACATGCGCTACTCGGACAGCCCGAACCGGCCGCGGATGCACTTCTGGTTCGGCCCGCTGAGCATGATGGACTTCATCGCCAACGCCGGCGGCACGAGCGGCGGCAACTGGAACCCCGGCACCGTCCGCGAGGCCCAGTGCTGGCAGCTCAAGTCCGGCATGAACTCGGTCCTCAACGACATCCGCAACAACCACCCGAACGACTTCGTCGGCATGGCGATGTTCGCGTACAGCGGGTACAAGAGCATCCGGGTGCCGTTGGGGCAGGACTTCCTGTCGCTGAAGAACGCCCTGTTCTTCCCGAAGTCGCTCCTGACCGCGATCCGCGCCGGCGACCAGACCGCCGAGGTGCGGCCGTACAGCTCGAGCTACTCGCCGGTCGCCCAGGACGAGATCCCGAACGCCAACGGCAGCACCGACCCGAACACCGGCCTGATGCTGGCGTACAACCTCCTCAGCCCGTCCACGAGCCTGCCGGCCGTCTACGGCACGGTGAAGGGCCGCCGCGGGGCGAGCAAGATCGTGATCTTCGAGACGGACGGCGTGCCGAACTCGTACAGCAGCGGGACGCTCAACGTCGCCGGGTACAACTCCTACTACTCGGCCCTCGGCAACGGCGGCAGCCCCGGCAACGGCACCGAGCCGTCGATGAGCACGGCCATCTCGGTGGTGCAGCAGATCGTCAAGCCGATGGCCACGACGACCGGCGGCGACAGCGGGTTGAGCCTCGGCAACGCCCCGGCCCGCGTCTACCCGATCGGCTTCGGCGACCTGTTCGACACCGAACTGGCCCCGAACGCGACGTTCCGCCCGACGGCCCACCAGTTCATGGCGAACGTCGGCATCGCCGGCAAGACCCTTCCGGCCGGCACGACCTCGCTGCCGAGCTACCTGACCATCACCGGCAGCTACCAGAACCGCATCGACACGCTGAAGACGTGCATGGAGCGCATCTTCCAGAGCGGCGTGTCGGTGGCCCTGATCGAGTAGCGGGGGTGTGAAGGTTGTCCGCGAAAGCCCGGGGACGGCCGTCCCCGGGCTTTCCCGTTTTCGGGGGCCGGCGCCGCCCGGATCGTGAGCTACAGTGTTAACGTCCGGCAACACCGGGGGCCAGCGTTGACGACCGCCGCCACCTTCGACAAGGTTGAAAAGACGTACAAGACCGGCCTGTTCGGCCGCGGCGGGGTGGCGGCCGTCCGCGGCGTCACCCTTACCGTCCCCGCCGGCGGCGTGTTCGGCCTCCTCGGCCCGAACCGCGCCGGCAAGACCACCCTCGTCAAACTCCTCCTGTCGCTGTCGGCGCCGACCGCCGGCACCGTGACGCGGCTGGGCCAGCCGCTCGACCAGCGCTCGACCCTCGGCCGCGTCGGCTACATGCACGAGAACCACGCCTTCCCGCGCTACCTCACCGCCGCCGAGCTGCTGGCGTTCTACGGCGGCCTGTCCGCCGTGCCGTCCGCGGAGCTGGACGGCCGCGTCGAGAAGCTGCTGGAGCGCGTCGGCCTCGCCGACCGCAAGTCCGAGCCGATCGCCCGGTTCAGCAAGGGGATGGTGCAGCGGCTCGGGCTGGCGCAGGCGCTGGTCAACAACCCCGACCTGCTCGTCCTCGACGAGCCGACCGAGGGGCTCGACCTGAGCGGCAGGCAGCTTCTGCGCGAGGTCGTCCGCGAATTCAAGGCGGCGGGGAAGACGGTGCTGCTGGTGTCGCACGTGCTCCCGGAGGTGCAGGAGCTGTGCGACCGGGTGGCGGTGCTGGTGGCGGGGAAGGTCGTTCACCAGGGGCCGCTGGCGGACCTGCTGAAGGACGCGAAGGCCGGCAAGGAGCGGGCGCTGGAGGGCGCGCTGAAGCCGATCTACGAGCGGCACGACAAGGGGGGCGCGGCGTGACCCACTACCCGGACGCGATTCGGACCGTCCGCTGGATGGTCCGCGACACCTTCCGCCAGTCGGTCGCCACCAAGCTGTTCTGGGCCATGCTCGGCCTCACGCTCCTGTGCGCGGCGTTCTGCTTCGGCATCACCGTGGAAGGGGCGCCCGAGCGGCCGCGTCACCCGGCCGAGCTGCCGACGTACCTGCCGAAGGGGCAGAAGAGCCCCGAGGTGGTCGCCGAGGGGGTTCGCGTCGCCGAGGGCAAGGTGACGCTCGGCTACGGCCTGTTCGAGTACCCAGTCACGAAGAACAAGACGGACTCCGTCAGCGTCATCCTCATCTGGCTCGCCGGCGTCGTCGCCGACACCGTCGGTGTGCTGCTGGCGCTGCTGTGGACCGCGGGCTTCCTGCCGACGTTCCTCGAACCCGCGGCCGTGACCGTGCTGCTGGCGAAACCGGCCCCACGCTGGGCGGTGCTGGCCGGCAAGTATGTCGGCGTCGTGTTGTTCGTGGCGCTCCAGTCGATGCTGTTCGTCGGGGCGACGTGGGTCGCCACCGGCGCGGCGACGGGCGTGTGGGACGGCACCTACTGGTTCGCGGTGCCGCTGCTGGTCGTGAATTTCGCCGTCTTCTACGCGGTGAGTGCGCTGCTGGCGGTGTGCACGCGGAGCACGGTCGTGAGCGTGTTCGGCACGCTCCTGTTCTGGCTGCTGTGCTGGGCGATGAACTTCACCCACCACAAGCTCGCGGAGGAGGACGTGCCCGGTCGGACGCGGGCGGCGAGCGTGCTGGTGCAGGCGGGGTACTGGACGCTGCCGAAGCCGCTGGA
>DASPHQ010000494.1:0-12245 GCA_035629595.1 Urbifossiella sp.
GAGTGACGCACATGAGCCGCGTCGCCCAGGTCCAGATTCACCTGCGGAAGGGGACGGTCAAAAAGTTAGCGATTCAGCACACCTCCGGCTTGCGGGCGAAGTCCCGCAAATCGACCTGAGAGAGGTCTGGAATGGGGACCAGGACGAAGGACGCCGGAGTGCCGGATGGAATGTAGCAGACCATCCCGCCCTCACCCGTGATCTGCTCGGCTTCGCGTGCCGCAGCTGCGCAAAGCTCATAAGCGGGTTCCGGCCGGCGGAATTGAAGCCCTTCGCACCACGAGCTCAGCCACTTCTCGCCGTTCCAGCACTTGCCCCGCTTACTTATGACGATGAAGCAGTCGCCCTCTCCCACTATCGGAGAAAGCTGCGGCGGCAGATCGCCGGCAACACTAATCGGCGGTTCGGAGTCTAGAGGTATGCGCACGCCCTTCCACCGGCGTGCGACGAGTGTGAGTTTCATGTTAGCTAAGCAGTAAGTCATCTCGACCAGTTGTCCTGCACTGGTCGAGATGAGAACCGCGAGTCAGAGGGCAGTCATGCCGTCGCGGATTGGATGTTCGCCAAAAGTTGCGATGAATAAAGGATGTTATTCATCACTAATAAAATCCGGCCGTCGGTTCTATATTCAGTCACGTCGATCGTTACGCGATCGCTTTCTCGGTTCCGACCACAGTCGCGACGCTCGAGGTAATGGCTGAGGCGTGCCCATCCCTGCCGCCAAGATGGCAAGCACGATGAGGACCGCGAGTTGGACGATGTTCCCGAGTACCCATGCGACCCCGCCGGGAGAGGCGTTCTTCCCGAACATGTCCTGGATTACCCGGCTCCCCGGGCCGTCGGGACCGAACGTACTATCGTCAAAGAGCAGCCACCACACCGCGAGTTGCACGAGTGCCGCGATGGCGGTAACGACGATGGCCCAAGCCCGCGTGCCGTTCGAGTGCATGTGATTTTACCCCGTTGTGTGACGAAACAGGTTACTGATTCTCTCTTACATCTGTCGACTAATCGCTAATGCGACCTCTCTTCCCGCTGTTTCTGCGGTGCCGCCGGCGCCGGAGCCGCGGGTTCCTGCCCGCGATACTGGGCCGCGATGTCGGCGGGCTGACGGCCGCCGTAGCCGCCCGGCGGGTGAGACCGCTCGGTTCCCGGCAGCTGCTTGAGGCGCTCCCGCGAGGCGCTCCCAGCATCGCGGGGCCGGGCATCCGGCGTTGGGGTGGGGGCATCTTTCCCCAGATCCTTGTTGGCCGCCTCCTCCTTGAGCACCACCTCACCCCGCCGACCGAGTGCCCGCATCTGGGCCAGGGCGTCCGGCGATGTCGCAACCGCCCGCCGCAACTCGTCCGCCCTGGCTTTCGGGTCTTGCGCGGCGAGGGCCGCGGCGGGTTTTCGATCTTCCATCTCGTCTCCTTTAAGACCAGTGAGCGGATTGAGTGGAGCGAAGCAATCCCTCGAAGCCGCGTCAGCCCTCTACCGTTTCCACGGTGTCGACGACGAACGCCGTCTTGCACTTGGGGCACCTCATCGGGCGGGCGAGGGAATCGGACCGGCAGCGGACCGTACTGCGGCAGGCCGGACACTCGACCCTGGGTCGTCCCGCCGCGTCAGGAGGCGCAACGATCCTGGCCACCGCCAGCGGGACCGGAACTGGAGGCGGGGGAGGCTCGGCCCGCCGCACTAACGGAACGACTAACCTGACCTCGAACGTCTCCCCGAGAGTCCCGCCGTCACGGTCGGCGTTCCCCTCGTCACTCAGCATCTGCCCGAGCACGACGGCGTCACGGCGGTCACGCCGCGCGTCGAGGATGCGCGAGTAGAGGACGTGGCGTTTGGCGAAGAGCGCGGTGCCGGAGACCAGGAGAAGGACCCCCAGCGGCCGGGTCGGGGGCAGGAAGACCAGGCCGACCCCGACGAGCCCGGTCGCCGGCTCGAAGAACCGCAGGACGGACATCTCGGAAAAAAGCCGACCCGGGACCCAGCCCCGCCGGGCGAGCTGCCGCGCCACCCACACCCAGACGACCGGCTCCCCCCACAGGTGCGACATCCGGTGGGGGGCACCGGGCCGGCGTTCCCATTGCCGTGCCTCGACAAAGTGGCACACCCCCAGAACCGCCGAGCCGAGCAGGAAAAGGGTGAGCAGACTGCTCCCCGTCAAGAGCAGCGACGAGACGGGGAGGGAGACCAGGAAGCACACCTGAAACAGCGTTAGCGCTCGCGTACCCCAGCGAAAGCGCAGGTAGACTTCGAGGGGGAGGGAGTACATCGCGAGGACGTACTCCAGGGCGCGGTAGAAGAGGAGGATGAGGGTCTTGGCTCCCCCCGGGAGCATCGCGAACCCCTGGAGGAACTGGCTGGTGAAGGTCGGCGTGAAGTTCATGTCGAGCCACGCCCCCGGCTGGCCCCCACTCCCCGACCCGTGCGCGTGACGACTCATCGGAAGGCCTCGCGGAGTTATGCCAGGTTCTGGTTGAAGGACACGAGCGTGTGGTTTTGGCCGCTCGCGAAGGGCCTCCGTGATCGGGCCGTGATCGCGACGCTGATCTACACCGCCGCACGCGCCGGTGCGGTTGCGAAACTTCGCCGCCGGGACTTCGCGTTCGACGGCACCCAGTACGCGCTTCGCTTCGCCGAAAAGGGCGGCAAGAGCCGCGAGATCCCGGTGCGGCACGACCTCGAACGCTACCTCGTGGACTACCTCGGGGCGGCCGGCCTCGACGACGCGGCGTCGCCCTCGCCGCTGTACCGGTCGGCGGCCGGACGGACGGGCACTCTCACCGGGGCGGCGATGACGGGAACCGACATCTGGCGGATGGTGAAGCGGCGTGCCCGGGACGCCGGCATCCCCGACCGCATCTCGCCGCACAGCTTTCGCGTCGCCACCGTGACCGATTTGCTGTCGCAAGGCGTTCCCCTCGGGGACGTGCAGTACATGGCCGGCCACGCCGACCCGCGGACCACCCGGCTCTACGACCGGCGTCCGAAGAAGGTGACGCGGAATTTGGTCGAGCGGATCTCGATATGACGAGCCGAAAAGCGTCTGGCAGAATCCATGCCTGTTCCAGCATTCCGGCCGGTGGCAACGCCCTGGGCGGCGCTCGACGCGGCTTGGGTGGTGCGATTCTTTTCCCCGGCTCAACGATCCTTCGGTTGCCGCAACAGCGTAGCCATGAGCCTCTCGTCCTTTTATCGACCCGTGCTAAAGTCGCTGCCCGTGCCTTGCAAGCTGCCAAAACCGCTTTCCACGAGAGGGTGGAAGCCTTCGGCTTTTCGCCTGCAACGGTCGCCTTCGGCCCCGGGCCCCCGACGTTTCAAGGGGCTCGGGGCAGAAAGGTCGCGAGGTCACGATCTACTAAACACAACAACCAAGGAGAATCGTTATGAGCCAAGAAAACCACAAACCCGCCAAATCGACCAAGCCGGCGTACATCGCCTACCACGTCAAGAACCGCGACGACCAGGCTGACGGCTTCTGGACCAGGGTCGGGGTGGCCTTCCCGAACGCCGACGGCAGAGGGTTCAACCTCCTCCTCGACGTGCTCCCGCTCGACGGCCGCATCACCCTCCGCGTTCCGTCTGAAAAGCCGGAGCAAGAGTAAAGGCACGGGCTGAACGGTCGGCGGGCAAGCCCCGCCGACCTGTTTACGATTTATTAACTATTTCATGGGATAATTGAGGAAGATCAAGTCTGGTGCAGGGAGGCACGACATGAATGACGACTCAGATTGCTTTATTGCGGGCAGTGGCCGCCCGCCCCGACGACGATACTCCGCGACTGGTCTACGCCGACTGGCTCGACGACCACGCCCGCTCGGACAACTCGTATGCCGCGCGGGCGGAGTACATCCGGCTGCAAATTCGCCTCTCCGTGTCGGAGGCCGCTTCGACGCCACCCGGCGAGTGGTCCGCACTGCGACACCGCGAGGCGCAACTTCAGGGCGATCACCATGACGAATGGCAGCGTGAAGCCCGCGCGTTGCTCGGGAGCCGCGAGGGTTCCTTCACATTCGCCCGTGGGTTCCCCGAGAGGCTGGAGGTTCGGGGAACGAACTGGATAGCGACGGCCGATTTAGGGGCGTCGCCGCTCCGGGCCGTGCGGGTTAATGGCATTTCGGACGACGAACTGCCGACCCTGGCGGACGGGCTGAGGGGAACACAAATTACCGAGCTGATCCTCACCATGACCCGGATCACGGACGAAGGGCTGGTCCACCTCGCGCCCCTGACGCACCTGCGCGGCCTCGACCTCAGTTTCACCCGGGTAACAGACCTGGGGCTTGCTCACCTCTCGACCTTGGGTAATTTGGAACACTTGGATCTGGGCACCACTGCGGTGACCGCGGCCGGAGTCGCTTCGAGCCTCACCCTGACCGCCGCCGCGAAAGTCTCGGGCCTCCGGTCCGCAGGATTCCAAATCCAAGCAGAACCTCTCGAACGCGACGGGCACTCCATGCCTCCCGCTTCGCGGGTCCAATGGGTGCCGACGGGTTGGAAGGGTCATCCGGGGGAGATTTTGTACCGGGCTGCGGTCAGTCACCTGTCGGCCGAGCAGGTAGCGGAGCTCCGCGAGCAATTGGTCGAGGCCTTCACCCGGTCCGGATTGTCGCATGGTTCCGCTTCGGCCCGGGTCGTTGTCCGCAACTCGACCGAACTGGGGCAGAATTGTCTCACGGTGGTGGGTAATGCGGCCTGTCTCGCTCTGGTACAAGCGGTTGGGCGGAACCCGCAGCTGGGCGAATGTCAGGGCGTCGCGAGATGGAGGAATGGTATTCGGACATCCTCTGGTGGAGCCCAACGTAGCTCTGACCGTACACAACCCTAAGAGGCACGGACAATAACTCTGAAACGCCTTGAAAGCCGGGGGCGATCAGGGGTTCTGTCCGAGCCTGTAAAGTGGCCTATAAACCGCCTGTGGCAATGGCCGTCAGGGCTTGTTCCATTTCCTCAGATGGGTGCCGCCATACCGCCGGGCCGAACCTTTCGCCTAATCTCGCTCTTCTTTGAATTTGTTCTCCATACACCAGTGAGACCGCTCCCAGGGCGCCAAATCCCGCCCCCACCAAGCCACACCATCCCGTTCCGCGCATCGATTCGGATCCCCATCCGATAACCGGAGCGAGAAACAATAGACCGATCGCCACAATCATACTTTCCAGGCCTACAAGAAAAGGCATATGATTGTCGGGATCACCACCTCCACTCAGACCGCACGAAGATGGACCCTTGCGTGAGCAAATCATAACGGACCCAGCTACTGTAACGCACAAAGCCATCAGATATACCACGTCAGCACGGAATGCAGCGAAACCTGGACCGGTGGGGGGCATGTACCAGTAGGTAGCTGCGGCGGAACTTTTGAGACGCGACCGCGAGGTGGCTGCCAGCCGGCAAGCCTGCAAGCATGACGGCCAGCCGGCTGTCCTGTCAGCAAGCTGGCCGGCAGGCCGAATGGCATGTCGTCCGGCCAGCCTGACGACCGGCTGTCCTGCTGGATTGCCGGCTGGCTGTCTTGCCAGCCGGCAAGCATGTCGGCATGCCGACCGGCCAGACGGAACGCTTGCCAGCTGAGAAAAACTCTGCTATTCGTCGTTGCGATGATCATTGCAATCGTGAACTCCAAAGGCGGGGTGGGGAAGTCCACCATCGCCGTCCACCTCGCCGGCTACCTCAGCCAACAGGGTTACTCGGTCACGCTCGCCGACTGCGACGCCCAGGGGTCGTCGTCGGAGTGGATCGCCGAGGCGGCGCCGGAGGTGAAAGCCGTCCGCCTCTCCAGTCCCGACGACATCCTGAACAACCTGCCGGTCCTCGGCGAGGAGGCGGACTTCGTCGTCGCCGACGGGCCGGGCAGCGACGCCGAGACCAGCCGGGCGCTGCTCCTCCGCGCCGACTTCGCCGTCGTCCCGTGCAAGGCCTCGATGCTGGAGGTGCGGGCGCTCGCCCAGGCGACCGAGGTCCTCCGCCAGTCCCAAGACATCCGGGGCGGCCACCCGAAGGCGGTGATCGCGCTCAGCATGGTGGGCAAGAACTACCGACTGACGGGAGACATGAAGAAGGCGGCGGCGAAACTCGAGCTGCCGCTGGCCAGGACGGCCGTCGTCCTTCGCCAGATCTACGCCGACGCACCCGGCCAGGGGCTCCTGGTCTGGGAGTTCGGCGCGAGGGGCCGGGAAGCTGGCGACGAGATCCGTTCGCTCTTCCGCGAACTCGTGCCGGAGCGCAAGTCGAAGCCGAAGCCGGCGGCCAAGAAACGGCCGGCGCGCCGGAAGGCGAAGAGGTAGTCGATGGTCAAACGCCGCTCCCTGGTCGACGGCTTGAAGACGACGCCGAAGGCCGATCCGGAAACAGAACAGCGATTCGTCTTCGAGGCCAAGAAGCAGACGGCCGCCGCTGTCGAGAAAGTGCACAAGCCGAAGGCCCCCTCCGAGCCACAGGAGCAGGCGAAGTCGGCAGCGCCGTCCGCGTCAGAAGTCCCGGCGCGGCAACCGGCCGAGCCGAACCGCGGGCGAACTCCCCTGACGACCCGACTCCGCGCCGACATCGGAGCCGCGTTGAAGCGGGCATCGCTGGAGCGTCAACTCGCCGGGCAGACCCCGCATACCGTTCAAGACATCCTGGAAGAGGCCTTGGAACCGTGGCTGAAAGATCGCGACTACCTGAAGTAAGCGACCCCGACTTCTGGTCGAACCGGTTCCACTGGTGCGCCTTGGCTGCCGGCTTCATCGCCACCGCCGAAGGCCGGATCGACGACAGCCGCTACGTCCAACGACTTGCCTACGAGCTGTTCGAGGACGGAGCGTTCCGGGACCACGCCGAGTCTGTCTCGCCATGACCGATCTGGCCCTGTGGGAAGGGCGGCGGCACTCCGTGCCGCAAGACGAGCTGTTGCATGTTTGACAGTCTTCTGAAGCCGTGATATCGTCCCGCCCCATGACCAAGCGCCAGCCGCCCCGAGGAGACGCCCAACCCGACTTGTTCGTCGCCGCCTTCGCCGACATCCCGATCCGCGACCAGAAGGACACGATGGAGCGGCCGTTCTTCTCGCTCGCCAAGAAGCCGCGGCTCACCCCGATCGAGTACCAGGTCGGCGACGTCTGGGTTCAGGTCACGGCCAACCCGAGCTTCGGCATGGCCACCATCTGGGACGCCGACATCCTGATCTGGGCCAGCACCCAACTGACCGAAGCCGTCGACCGCGGCCGTGAGCCGAACCGCACCATCAAATTCCACCCGCACAACTTCCTGAAGGCCGTCCGCCGCGGGTCGTCCGGGAAGGACTACGCCCGCCTCCGGGCCGCCCTCGACCGCCTGACCCACACCGCCGTCCGGACCAACATCCGCTCCGCCGGCAAGAAGAAGTTCTCCTCGTTCCACTGGCTGGAGGCGTGGACCGAGGTGACCGACGAGACGACCGGCGAGCCGCTCGGGATGACCATGACTCTCCCCGACTGGCTCTACCAGGGAGTGATCGGCAAGGGCGGGGTGCTGACCATCCACGAGGACTACTTCCTGCTGACCGGCGGGATCGGGCGGTGGCTCTACCGCGTCGCCCGCAAGCACGCCGGCCGCCAGGACCACGGCTGGTCGTTCACGATGCGGCAACTCCACGAGAAGTCCGGGTCGCTGGCCCGGTTGTCGGACTTCGCCCTCGACGTCCGAAAGGTGGTGGAACACGACTCGCTCCCGGAATACGCGGCCGGTCTCCGGAAGAACGGCGAGGGCGAGGAGGTGGTGCATTTCGTCCGGCGGGCAGCCCTGCCGGTCGACGACCCGCGGTGGGACTGGCCGAGATCCCCGAGCCGGCGGCTCGGGTCGGGCATCCGCGCCCGCAAGAGCGAGTCCGCCGCCGCGTCGGAGCAAGAAACCTGAACTCCCCCAGCCCGTCGTTCGGGCTATTAAGCGTAAGCGAGACAATCTCCCGCGAAAACAACGACTTGGCGGGCGCTCGATCCGGAGCGCCCGGCCTGCGGTGACCGCTCCGCACCCCCGAAGAATCGGGGTCTGCACCGGCTGACCCCCGAAGCCGCGGGAATCCTAACGATTTGCGGCGGCCCGGCGTGAGTGGCACAAAATGCCTCGGGCTATCAGGCGCAGAGGCGGCGCAATTCAAAAAGGGGGTGATGTGCCCCGACTTATCCACAGTGGCTCAGGGGGCACGGGCTTTTAGGCGCAGCCCGTTCGGGCCATCAGGCGCAGTTTCCCTCGGGCTATCAGGCGCAGAAGTTCGGGCCATCAGGCGCACGCGACGCGATATTACCTCTGCAGAACAACGGGATAGGCGGGGGCTAACGTCTTAACGGTATATCTAAAGATATACATTATTAACTTAGTCTTAACGCATTTCCCTGTGGATAAGTTGTGTGGACGCGATGAAGGGGGAAAGAACGACGGGGGTCGAAGTCGCACGGGCTTCGATTGCCTCTCGGACGGCGAAGAGGCTTTGCAGAGAAGTGCGAAGGGATGAGCTGCTACCCTCCCAGCCGAGAGCGTCCAAAACGGGTTCCAAGCCCCGTCCAAATGGCTCTGGATAGATGACCGAAGGGCATCGGCGGTACGCCGGGTCGCTGTCCGGAACTGCTTGGAGGGGGATTAGGACGAATTGCCGCGGATCAGTTCGACGGATACGCCGATGTCGAGCTTCGCCCAGGCCTGATCGGCCGTGAGAACAGGAACCCCGAGGGCCTTAGCCAGGCTGAGGCAAGCGCGGTCGCCGAGCGAAAGGCCGAGGTCGCGGGTGGTCGCAGCAAGTTGCCCGACCGCGACAGCTTGGTCGGTATCGAACGGGCAGATCTCGGAAACCAAGTCCTGAAGGTCGGCCAAGACCTGCGATAGGTCTCCACCGGTGCGAGCGAGTTTGGAGACGACTTCGGCGAAGTTGACCGCCGAGATCGCGGCCCCGTCTAGCCTGGAAAGAACCTGATCTCCTCCCGGCTCCTTTTGCAGGGCGGCGAGGACGGCAGAAGAGTCGAGGACGACCTTACTCATCCGCCTCTTTGGCCGCCTCGGCGCGGCGCTCGGCTATGAGTTCGTCCACGAGCGAAACGCCCCGCGGGATGTGTGCGGAGCACCAGTCCTGGAGGCGCTTCACGGCCTGATCGTGGGTGTACAGCAGCAACCCCTGGTCGCTGATCTGGAGCAACAACTCCTGGTTGGGTTGAAGACCCAGTTGTTTGCGGCACGCGGCCGGGATGACCAGCCGGTACTCGTCGTTCAACTTCGCTCGGTAAACTTCCTTCATCGATCCTCTTAAATTCTGACGAATCAGTATAACACGGTCGGGAGAGCTTGTCCACGACGAAGTGAGGATGGCTTGGCGAAGGATGTGAGTTGGGGGCGAGGATCGTGAATGGAAGAATCGATCAGGTCGAGTTGGCGATTCGGCTACAGGATGGGCCACTTGCCCCTGCACCCGCCCTTGCAGTACCAGTTATCCGAAGCCAGTGCCGAATACAACGCGGCCTGCCAGCAATTCATTTTGAGTGCAGCCCAACTCTCCGCACTAGCGCGAAGTTCATTCCTGACCACGCTTTTCCCTCCACTGTTCAGCAGTTTTACCACCTTGTCTTGAATGCCAACAATCTCATTGGCGGCCTGCGACGCAAAGCGGCTCGCTTGCTGAAACGTCACAAAATGAGTCTTGACCCGCTTCGCCATGCTCGCCGGCAACGAGCCGCTGTCCACGAAAAACTGCGCGGCGGCGGGGGATGTCTTGACCACCCGGGATTTCAGCCTTGCTTCCAGCATGAGCGGCGCGGTCAACCGGCGCTCCCCCAGCAGAGTCGTGTTCGACTAACTGGCTCGGACTAAACCTCTCTGGCACGCTGTTTTCAAGACTGTATTGGATGTATTGTCCGTGCCTCTAAGGTCAGGTGGCGAGACTGATTACGCCACCGCCCGTGGCAAGTAGGGGTAGGGTATAGGGGATTGTAGAGTAACGTAGAAGATAGCCGCAGCCCTTGCTACCCACAACCTCCGTTGCGGCGGCCTATTCGTTGTACGCTGGTTGGAGCGCAGCACGTCCGCGCCAAACGCTATAGCCGGATCAGAACGGGTTAGGTCGAAGTCGAGGGGTTCGGCGGTCGAGCAGGACACGAGCTCGGAGCCGTAGAACGTCGGCACTCGCCCACCCGCCACCCGCCCCGGGCTCTCGATGACAGAATTCGCGATCAAGCCGGATCACGCCGGACATTCCGGCCGGGGCGTGCCCCGCCCCGGCCGGGTAGGGCCGTTTTTACTCGAACGCGGGCATGAATACCGCCGCGGCTAGGACGCCGGCCGCGGCCACCAGCCCGCACGCCACGACCGTGGCGAACAGCCACTCGACCTGCCCGCCTCCAGACGGCTCGGGCACCAGTTCGCGGCGGATGATCCGGTCGTCGCTCGAATGCAGGAACGGTGTCAGGTCGGGGGACATACGGACCTCCTGAAGAGGACGGCCCTCGCGGCCCCACCGCCAGGCGGGGCGTCGGTCGCTCGGGCGGCCGCATGTCCCTGCGTAAGCCGCGGCCCAAACCCCAAGCCAAAATTGCGTTCACGGCCCGCCCCGCGCGGGGGTACAATCACTCACACCCAAGACCCGCGGTCCACGCCCGATGACTAGCCCCCTCGACACCGCCAGCCTGGTGGACCGCTTCCGGCGGACTGCGGACGCCGATTCCCGGAACGCCCTCGTGGCTCGGGCGGTCGGGCGGATTGAATGCCTCGCCAGGACCATGCTCCGCGGCGACTTCGCCCGCCTCGGCCGGTGGGTCGACACCGGGGACGTGCTTCAGGGCGCGGCCACCCGGCTGTTCCGGGCGCTCGACGCGGCCGGGCCACAATCGTCCCTCCACTTCCACCGCCTCATCGCGCTCCAAATCCGACGGGAATTGATCGACCTGGTCCGGCGCTACTTCGGGCCGGAAGGGCCGGGGGCGAACCACGACACCGGGGTGGCGGTCGGCGGTGGCGGATCGGCCGACGGCCGCCCCGGCCTCGACCCGGCGGACACCCCCGCCGACCCCGCCGCCCGGGTCGAGGCGGAAGAGATCAACCGCCTCGTGCTCGACCTCCCCGATAACGAGGCCGCTGTCACCGATCTGCTCTACTACCAGGGGTTGACCAAGGTTGAAGCGGCTGCGGCACTCGGCGTGAGCGAGGAAACCGTCCGGCAATGGTGGCTGCGTGCCCGCAGGTCGCTCGGCGGGCGGTTGGGCGCCCCGGGATGAACCGCGGACCGGACGAGAGGTACGGGATGGGTGGCCAAGCCGGCGTCATCGCTGACATCGGGCTGAAGTCCGGGGCGGACGTGGGCCCCCTCACGGACATCTGCGGTCGGTGGGAGGAAGCCCGCCGTCGGGGGGAAGACCCGTCCCCCGAGGAACTCTGCCGGGACCACCCCGAACTGGTCGGCCAGGTCCGGACGGCGATCAGCGACCTGCGCCGGTTCGACCGGGCCGCCGGCCCGGCCGCACCCCAACTCCCGCCCGGGTGTCCCTACCGGCTCCTCCGCTTCCTGGCCGAAGGCGGGCTGGGCCAGGTGTACGTCGGGTACGAGGACGCGCTCGAGCGGGAGGTCGCGGTCAAATTCGTCCGCCCCGACCGGCTGGCGGCCGAGGACGCCGTCCGCCGGTTCGAGTTGGAGGCCCGACTCACCGGCCGGGTGCTCGAACACCCGGGCATCCCGCCGGTGTACGGGCTGGTCCGGGATCCGGAGTCGGGCACTGTGGCGTACGCCATGCGGCTGCTTCCCGGCCAGACTTTCCAAAAGGCCGGGGACGAGCTGCATGCCCGGGGTTTCAAACCCGACGGCCTGCGAAAGTTGTTGCCGCACTTCGTACGGGCGTGCCGGACGGTCGGGTACGCCCACGGGAAAGGTGTCGTCCACAGGGACGTGAAGCCGTCGAACCTGATGGCCGGGCCGGGGGACCAGACCTGGGTACTGGACTGGGGCATCGCCCGGGTCGTGAACCCGATCGACCCGGAGGCGTTCCCGGCGGGCGAGACGCAGGCGGGTGCGGTGCTGGGCACACCGGCGTACATGGCGCCCGAACAGGCAGCGGGGCAGGTTGAACGGGTACAGGCGGCGGCCGACGTGTACGCCCTCGGTGGGGTGCTGTACTTCCTACTGCTCTTTCCGCGACTTCCTCACAATCACGCGGCGAGGTCCAGCAGGCGTTCCTCGGCGGCCCGGATTTCCAGCTCGGTCAGCCCGGGACGTAGTACCGCCCGGATTTCATTCCCCAGCAATTCCCGCCGCCACGCCC
>DASPHQ010000495.1:0-5581 GCA_035629595.1 Urbifossiella sp.
CTGGCGTTCGCGTCGGCGCAGTCGATCCAGTCGAACCCGCCCGGCTGGTTGTCGAGCTCGTGCAGCGCCGGCTCCGCGGCGTAGAAGTGGTTCAGGTCGCGCACCCACCGCTGCACGCCCTCGTGCGGCGGCCACTGGAGCAGGTGCCAGTCGACGCTCTCGTCCACCCGCCACTCGCGCCGCTGGGCGATCTCCCCGCCCTGGAACAGCAGCTTCTTCCCGGTCATCCCCCACATGTACCCGAGCAGCAGCCGCAGCCCGGCGTACTTCTGCCACTCGTCGCCGGCGCACTTGTCCCACAGCGGCCCCTTGCCGTGCACCACCTCGTCGTGCGAGAGCGGCAGCACGAAGTTCTCGTGGTAGGCGTAGAGCATGCGGAACGTCAGGTCGTTCTGGTGGTACTTGCGGTGGATCGGGTCCTCGGCGATGTACCGCAGGGTGTCGTGCATCCAGCCCATGTCCCACTTGTACCCGAAGCCGAGCCCGCCGGCGTACGTGGGCCGGCTCACCATGCCCCAGCTGGTGCTCTCCTCCGCGATCGTCTGCACGTCCGGGTAGTGCTGGTACACCTCTTGGTTGAACCGCCGCAGGAAGTCGATGGCCTCGAGGTTCTCCCGCCCGCCGTAGCGGTTCGGCGTCCACTCGCCCTCCTTGCGGGAGTAGTCCAGGTACAGCATCGACGCCACCGCATCCACGCGGATGCCGTCGATGTGGTACTTGTCGAGCCAGAACAGGGCGCTGGACAGCAGGAAGCTGCGGACCTCGTGGCGGCCGTAGTTGAAGATGAAGCTGCCCCAGTCGGGGTGGAAGCCCTGCCGCGGGTCGGCGTGCTCGTAGCAGGCGGTGCCGTCGAACGCCGCCAGCGCCCACGCGTCGGTGGCGAAGTGGCTCGGCACCCAGTCGAGGATGACGCCGACGCCGGCCTGGTGCAGCGTGTCGATGAGGTACATCAGGTCTTGCGGCGTGCCGAACCGGCCGGTGGCGGCGAAGTACCCGGTCGTCTGGTAGCCCCAAGACCCGAAGAACGGGTACTCGGTGAGCGGCATGAGTTCGACGTGGGTGAACCCCATGTCGCGGCAGTACTCGGCGAGCTTCGGGGCCACGTCGCGGTAGCTGAGCGAGTGGTACGGCGGGTCGGCCTCGCGCATCCACGAGCCGAGGTGAACCTCGTAGATGCTCACCGGCGCGTCCTGGGCGAACTTCTTGCCGCGGGCCGCCATCCAGTCATCGTCGTGCCAGTCGTAGCCGAGGTCCCACGTCACGGCGGCGTGCTTGGGGGCGATCTCGCAGTGGAACGCGAACGGGTCGGTTTTCTCGGCGGCGAACCCGCCGGGGGCGGCGACGTGGTACTTGTACATCGTGCCGCTGCTCACGCCCGGCACGAACCCGGCCCAGACGCCGCTGGAGCCGACGGGGGCGAGGCGGTTGGCGCCCTTGTCCCAGCCGTTGAAGTCGCCGACGACGGCGACGTAGTCGGCGTTTGGCGCCCAGACGGCGAACTGGTAGCCGCTCTTGCCGTCGCGGGTGGCGGGGTGGCTCCCGAGCTTCTCGTACAGCCGGACATGGCTGCCTTCGTTGAACAGGTAGAGGTCTTGCGGGGTGAGCGCGGGGCCGGGCCCGCCGGCGGGTTCGGGCGGCGCGGCGGGCTGCCGCGGGTGGCCGTTCCCCGCCTCGCCGCCGAAGGGGAGGTACTTGGGCTTCGGCTGGGCGGGGCTGGTCATGGGTGCGGTCCCGGCGCGGGGGCGATGATGAAGAACTACCGAATCGCGGGCCGGTCTACCAGATACGACGGACCGTGCCGACGACGCGGCCCGGCCGGGTGCAACGGTTGTGCCGGGATGGTGGGATGGGGAGTGGAGAAGAACTGGAGCAACAACGGCTCGGGGCTTGGCCGCTTGCGGCGTTGCAGGGCTTGCCCTGCAACGCCGCAAGCGGCCAAGCCCCGACCCGGACCTTACTGGTTGAACACGAATTCCTTCGTGTTCAGCAGCGCCCACAGGATGTTCTCGTAGGCGATCCGCTTCCCGGCCGCGCCCGTGTGCTTCGCCTCCATCTCGCGGATGTGGCCCAGCGCCGCCGCCAGGTCCGCCGCCGTCGGCGCCCGCGAGAAGGCCCAGCGGAACAACTCCGTCACCTTCGCCTCGTCCGGCCGCATGTCGGCGGCCAGCGCCGCGGCGCGGCCGCCCTGGCGCGTCACCTTCCCCTGAATCTCGTCGCTGTTGAGCAGGTGGAGCGCCTGCGCCAGGTTCGCCTCGTTCACCCGCTCGCACTCGCACGCGCTGATCCGCTGCGGCCGCCCGAACACGTCCAGGAAGTACGACGTGAACGACTCGTCCGGCAGCATGATCGCCCGGCCCGGCGCGTTCTTGTCCTTCGGCAGCCCGCTGAACCCGCCGGGGCTGTCTGTCACCTGGTTCACCGCGTCCAGCAGCACCTCGGCACTCACCCGCCGCGGGTAGAACCGGGCGTACGCCTGCTTGTCCAGCTTGTTGAAGTCGTTCGGGGCGCTCGACAGCTGGTACGTCCGGCTCGTGCAGATCGTGCGGACCAGCGACTTCAGACTGTAGTTGTTGTCGGTCAGGTTCTTCGCCAGCGCGTCGAGCAGCTCCGGGTTCGACGGCGGGTTCGTGATCCGCATGTCGTCGAGCGGGTCCACGATGCCGCGGCCGAAGAAGTGCGCCCAGTAGCGGTTCGCCACCGCCTTCGCGAAGAACGGGTTGCTCTTGTCCGTCATCCAGTCGGCCAGCTTCTCGCGCGGGTCGCCCTCCGTCACCTCCATCGGCTGCCCGTCCAGCGGGCGAATCTCCGCCGCCTTGTTCGTCCGCTTGTTCGTCACCGACCCCGCCGACTTGGTGAAGATCACCTGCGTCTTGTTGTCGTTGTTGTTCGGGTTGCTGCTCGGCAGCCGCAGGTCCTTGCGGCCGACCTTGCCGAAGAACGCCGCCAGCCCCCAATAATCGTCCTGGCTCCACTTCTCGTACGGGTGGTGGTGGCAGTTGGCGCACGCCAGGCGCTGACCCAGGAACACCTGCCCCACGTCGTCCACGAACTGCTCGGGCGTCGTCAGCTCCTTGTACCACACCACCGCCGGGTTGCGGCGCTCGTCGCCCGTCGCCGTCACGATGCCGCGGACGAACTCGCTGTACGGCGTGTCGTTCGCCATCGCGAGGCGGATGTACTCGTGGAACGCGAACGTCCCCGCGGCCCGGTTCGCCTCGCCGCGCCGCTTCACCCGCAGCACGTCGGCCCACTTGTTGGCGAAGAAGAACGCGTACTCCGGCGACTCCAGCAGCCGGTCCACCAGCTTCTCGCGCTTCTTGGCGTCGGCGTCGGCGACGAACGCCGCCACCTGCGGCGGCGTCGGCAGCGTGCCGGTGATGTCCAGCGACACGCGGCGGATGAACTGCTCGTCGGTGCAGAGGTCGGACGGCACCAGGCCGAGTTCGCGCCACTTCTTCTCGGTGTGGCGGTCCACGATGGACTGTGCCGGGAACTGCCACGCCGGCGTCGCCTGGCCGAGCGGCACGGTGACGCGGGAGACCGTGACCATGCCCGAGAAGCGGGCCATGATGGCGGCCTCACCGCTGAGCAGCAGCGTGCGGACCTGCCCGCCCTCGGTCACGGCCGCGACCTCGCCGTCGTTGCTCTCGAACTGCGCCCGCCGGGTCACGTCCTCGGTGGTACCGTCGGAGTAGTGGGCGTAGGCGGCGATTTGCTGGGTGCTGTTGCGGGTCAGGATGCGGTGCTCGGGGAACACGCTGATGCGCACGACCTTCGGGTCGGTGTCCTGGCCCCACGGCATGCCGGAGGCGATCCAGCGGCGGACGAGCTTGTACTCGTCGGAGTCGGGCTCCATCTTCTTGCCGCCGCCGTGGGGCGAGCGGCCGGTCGCCTTCGTCAGGAAGAGACTGGCGTCCGGGTCGGCCGGGAACAGCCGACGGCCGCGGCCCTCCTTCACCAGCGTCATGTAGTCCAGGTCGGGCTCGAAGCCGAGCAGCGACAGGCGGAAGCCGTTCTGACCGCTGATCTTGCCGTGGCAGCCGCCGCTGTTGCAGCCGAGCCGGGTGAACACCGGCACGACCTGATTCGTGAAGTTCAGCGGCAGGTTCTCGCCGACGTTCCGCGACTCGACCGGCAGGCGGGTGGTGTGCGCCCCGAACGTGATGGTGACTTCGCCGGCGCCGTTGGCCTTCGGCTGGACGCGGCCGCTGGTGCTGACCACGGTCGTGGCGTTGGTGACGGCGTAGCGGGCGACGTGGGTGAGGTCCACGAGCCGGCCGTCGTTCAGGGTGCCGGTGATGACGAGCTGCGCGGCGTCGTCGGAGCCGTTGAGCGCGACGCGCGCCGGGTGGACGGCGACGGCCTTCACGTCGGTCGGGTTCGGGGCGTCCTGCGCGAGCGCGGGCGACGCCAGGGACGCGAGGGCGACGAGGACCGCCGCGAGGCGGCGAGGCGGGAGCGGCATGGACACGACCCTCGGAAGGGCGGGAAGGCGGGGGGAAGCGCCGCGGCGGCGCAGCTGGCAGTGGGTGTATTGTCGTGTACGGACGGGCGGCGTGCAAGGGGGAAGGCAACTGGATGTCGGAAGCCCGGGGACGGCCGTCCCCGGGCTTTCCCGCGCCCCAAGCCCACCGGTTGCAACCGGTGGGCTTCGCCGAACCGTTCAGCTCGTCGCCGCGCCGACCGGTTCCGGCACCCCGTTGGCCGACGGCTCCGGCATCGTCGGGGTGTCGTCGTCGTCCTTGGCGCGGCGCGGCTTGCGCTTCGCGTCGGCGATCTTCGCCTGCCGGACGCGCTCCTCCATCTCCTTGCCCGGCTGGAACGTCACGACGTTCTTGGACGCCACGTCCACGCGCTCGCCGGTGCGCGGGTTGCGCGCCTTGCGCGGCTTGCGCTGCTTGACCTCGAAGACGCCGAAGTTGCGGAGCTCGATGCGGCCGTCGGACACGAGCGTGTCGATGATGGCGTCGAACGTCCACTGGACCAGTTCCTTGGTCGCCAGTTGCGTCAGGTTCCCCTTGAGGAGCTTCTCCTTGTTGGCCTTCTCGCAGAGCTGGCGGACGATTTCTTTCTTGGTCACGGAAGCAGTCCCCCGCAGGTCTGGGCTCGCGCCGGTAACCGCCTGGTTGTTTTCAAAGTCTAGATAGGGCAAGGACTAGTGTCAAGGAAATAGGTGGACGGGGCGACCGGTGCGGTCGGCGCAACCGCGACCGCCCGTGTTGCCGCTTGCGGCTTCGCGTTGCCCAGCGCGAAGCCGCAAGCGGCAACACGGGGGATCGCGCCCTGTCCACTTGCGAGCCGCGCGATATTCTCCCTTGAAGCCGCGGCGGCCCCGGCCTAAAGTGTTGGGTGCGGTAAGAGCATTGCGGGTGTAACTCAGTGGTAGAGTACCTCGTTGCCAACGAGGTTGTCGTGGGTTCAAGTCCCATCACCCGCTCTTGACCACAGTCTGCCGGGCCGGGAAGTCGCGGGCACTTGGCGGGATACAATACCCGCCGCCCACCGCTTCCCGGCCTTTAGCTTTTTCCCCCCGACCCGCACCCCGACGCGGCGACCACGGAGGCTCCCCGATGGCCGACGA
>DASPHQ010000496.1:0-2349 GCA_035629595.1 Urbifossiella sp.
CGGCGGACTCCGGATGGTCGGGTTCCTGGCCGATGTCACCGCCCGGGCGACGGCCGAGCGGGCGGTGCAGGAGCGGGAGGAGCTGCTCCGCAGCGTGCTCGCCCACATCCCGGACGGGGTGTTTTGGAAGGACCGCGACTCGGTCTACCTCGGGTGCAACGACCGGGTCGCCCGCGACTCCGGGCTGGCGTTCCCGGCCGAGGTCGTCGGGACGACCGACCTGGACACGGTAGTGGCCCCGGCCGAGGCGGCGCACTACCGGGCGTGCGACCGGCGGGTGATGGAGGCCGGCGAGCCGCTCATCGGCATCGAGGAAACCCGGACCATGCCGGACGGGCGGGTGCTCGACCTGCTCACCAGCAAGGTGCCGCTCCGGGACGCGACCGGGGCGGTGGTCGGGGTGCTCGGGGTGTACCGCGACGTGACCGACCGGAACCGGGCGGAGGAGGCCCTGCGGCGGTCCCAGGCCCTGTTCCGGACGTTCATGGACAACACCCCGGCGGTCGCGTTCATCAAGGACTCCGACGGCCGGTACGTCTACGCCAACCGCCGGTGGGAGGAGCAGTTCGCCCCACCCCGTCGCGACTGGGCCGGACGGACCGACGCCGACTTCTGGGCGCCGGAGGCGGCCGCCGCGTTCCGGGACAGCGACCGGGCCGCGCTGGAACCGGGCTGGCTCGGGTCGGTGGTCGAGGTCGTCCCGGCCGGGGTCGGGGCGAAGCACTTCCTGGCCCTGAAGTTCCCGGTCGAGGACGAGGGCGGTCGGCGGGCGGTCGGTGGGGTGGTGCTCGACGTGACCGAGCAGGCCCGGCTGGAGGAGCAACTCCGGCAGGCCCAGAAGATGGAGGCGGTGGGGCGGCTGGCCGGCGGGGTGGCCCACGACTTCAACAACCTGTTGACCGTCATCAACGGGTTCGGAGACATGGCCCTGGACGCCCTCCCGCTGGGGGACCCGGCGCGGCACATGGTCGAGGAGATGCGGTCCGCAGGGACCCGGGCGGCCGACCTGACCCGCCAGCTCCTGGCGTACGGCCGCAAGCAGCTCCTCCGGCACGAAATACTCGACCTGGGGGGGCTGGCGGCCGAGAACGGGCGGATGCTCCGCCTCCTCGTCGGGGCGGATGTCGAGCTCGTCCTCGACCCCCGCCCCGCCTGGGTGGCGGCCGACCCCGGGCAGCTCGTGCAGGTGCTGATGAACCTGTCGGTCAACGCCCGGGACGCCATGCCCCTGGGCGGGCGGCTGGCCGTCCGGACGCGGGCGGTGTCGCTGGCCGCCGGGGCGGCGCAGGATGGGGTCGCGGTGGGGGCCGGCGCTTACGCCCTGCTGGAGGTGGCCGACACCGGGACCGGGATGTCGGCGGATGTCCGCGGGCACCTGTTCGAGCCATTCTTCACCACCAAGGGGCAGGGCAAGGGGACGGGGCTCGGGCTGGCCACGGTGTACGGAATCGTCAAGCAGTCGGGCGGGCACGTCGAAGTCGAGACTGGGTCCGGGCGGGGGACGACGTTCCGCGTCTACCTGCCGGCCGCCCCCGGCCCGCCTACGACCGACCGGCCGACACCGGCGCCGGCCGTGTGGTCCGAGGCCGCGAGGGCGACGCCCGGGGGTCGTGAGACGGTACTGCTGGTGGAGGACGACGACGGCGTCCGGGTGCTGACCATGCGGACACTCCAGCGCGCCGGGTACACGGTCGTGGACGCCTCCACCGGGGAGCGGGCTCTCCAGACGGTGGCCGCGTACGACCTGCCGGTCGACCTACTGGTGACGGACGTGGTGATGCCGGGGATGGGGGGGCGGGCGCTGGCCGACCGACTGACGGCGCTCCGCCCGGGGGCGCGGGTGCTGTTCATGAGCGGGTACATGGACGACGCGGTGCTCCGGCACGGGGTGGAGCAGGACCGAGTCAACTTCATCCCCAAGCCGTTCAGCCCGGCCGACCTGACCCGGAAGGTAAAAGAAGTGCTCGACGGCGGCGGCTGAGCGCGACCGCACTCGCTCGCCTGCGCGCCCTCCGACGATTGACCGGGCCGGGCCGGTCGCGCCTCTCCAGGGCGTCCGCCGTCTCCCTCTCCCGGGCGGTCCATTGAAGACGTGTGCGGCGCGCGGTTCGCCACCACCGGGCCGAACCACCGCTACTGCTCCCGCACCTGTCGGGAGTCGGAGAAGCAGGACTACCGCAGCGGAAGTACGTCGAGCGGGTGGGGCGCCCGGTGAAGCCTCGCGGGGCGGCGCCCGACTTGGCGAAGCGGGCCAGGGTAACGGCTCTCCGGGGGGCCGGCATGAAGCTCTCGGACATAGCCGCCGTGATGGGCGTGACGCCGTCGGCCGTGAGCATCATGCTGAAGAAG
>DASPHQ010000497.1:0-2182 GCA_035629595.1 Urbifossiella sp.
GACCGGCTGGCCGACCTCCGGCGGGTGATCCGGCGGCGGTGCCGCCGCCTGGCCGGCGATCCGGCTACCGTCAAGGGGGCCGTCGGGTTCCGCTGGGCGGCCCGGATGGAACGGTAAACCTTCAATGCAAGACGGTATCACCGGCACCCGCGGCCCACCGCGGCGCGACCGAAATCCCGGAGTACCCCGGCGACCTGCGCCGCTTCCCGCTGCGATCCTCCGCCGGGTGCGAGAAACCGTTCCTGTCGTGCTGCGGGCTGGGCGGCGTACACGGCGCGGGCTGGGGCGTGCGCGCAGTTCGACTCGGCGCTTGCGAAGCCGGAGATCTCTGCGGAGGAGCTGATGCGGAAGCTCGTTCGCCGGTTCGCGTTCGACCCCCGCTCGCGCCGGCTCGACGCCCTGCCCGGCCCCGACGCGGCGGACGCCCCCGGGCCGGCGAGCTGGCCCGACGAGTTCGGATTCCTCGACCCGCCCGATGACGCAGTCGGGTGATCGGTCCGGGGACGCCGGCGCTGCACCGGGCCGCGCCCGGCGCGGGACGCCTGCTTGCCCGGAGGTAGACGACTGCCACGGGGTGGGGTCGATCAAGGTCATGGGCGTGAACGCGGCAGTCCACCGGTGATCGCAGAAGATGCCAGCGCGGGCGGCGGCTGACACGCTACCTCGGAATGAATTCGGCGCAGAAGGTGTCCCGGCGGCGTTGGGTTCGACGCCTTTGGGGTTTTAGCAACCGGGTTGTTCGTTGGTTCCGCGACACTCTCACCGGTGGGCGCGAGCGCGAAGTTCGCAACCTGTTCGCCCAACCCCCTCCATTCACGACCACGAACTCCGATATAGCCGGCCCCGGGGGCGCCACGGCGACTGCGGCCACGGGCTACTCCCCTGACGTACACCCCTTACCGCGATGTCAGTTCTTTTCGTGTCCGCTTTTGCCTGGCGGGTTCGTAACTATCCCTAACCGAGACGCTCAAGCGGCATTCGGCACTGCACCGACCGAGGACCACCGTGGCCGACGAACGCGAGCTGCTCCGGGAGTCGGCCTGGCGCATCCTCGAAGCCGACCCAGCGCTCCGGGCCCGGCTCGACACCCTCCGTAGGCTCGCCGCGCCGCCGAGTTCCGCCACAGAGTCGGTCGCCGCGGGGGGGCGTGGGTGCTGACCGAGGACGAACCGCTGTACGGGGACTGACCCCGACCGACACCCGAGGACGTGACCGTGGCAATACCTGGCGTTACCGTTGGCGAGATCTGCGCCGCGCTCGAGGCCGGGTTCGGCCGCGACGACCTGGAGATGATGCTGGTCGAGCGGATGTCGGCCGACCTGGCCAACCTGACCGGCCCGAACACGCCGAAGAAAAAGGCGGTGTTCGACGTGGTGCGGTGGTCCGAGCGGGTCGGCCGGACCACGGAGCTGATCCGCGCCGCCTACGCCGTCAACCCGACGAGCACGGAGGTGGCGGCGCTGTACCAGAAGTACGGCATGGCCACCGAGGTCGCTCTGCTGCAGGCCGGCGGGTCGGCCGGCGGCACCGTGCCGGCTACGGACCGCGGGCTCGAAAAGACCATCGTCGGCCGGCTGCCGCAGCTCGACTTCGCCGTCTGGCGGACGCGGATGGCGATCGTGGAGGGGCAGGTGTGCCGGGTGGAGATCGGCGGGAACCCGGCCGGCACCGGCTTCCTCGTCGGCCCGGACGCGGTGCTCACGAACTACCACGTCCTCCAGGAGGTGCTCGCCGGCCGCGCCCCGGCCGCGAACGTGGCCTGCCGGTTCGACTACAAGGTGCTCGCCGACCGGTCAAAGGTCGAGGGCGTGGTGGTAGGGCTCCACCCGACCGACTGGAACCTGGACAGCAGCCCGTACTCGCCCGCGGAGCAGACCGCCAGCCCGGACACCCCGCCGCCGACCTCCGACGAGCTGGACTACGCCCTGATCCGGCTGGCCGACCGCGTCGGGGAGAAGCCGCCGTCGCTGTCGGCCGGGTCCGGCGCCCCGGCCCGCGGGTGGGTGGCGCTGCCGGAGGCGGCGGTGGCGTTCCCGCGGGCCATGCCGCTGATGATCGCCCAGCACCCGGACGGCGGCCCGCTGAAGCTGGCGGTGGACACGGAGTCGGTGATCGGGGTGAACGCCGGCGGCACGCGGGTGCGGTACGCGACGAACACGGAGCCGGGGTCGAGCGGGTCGCC
>DASPHQ010000498.1:0-3707 GCA_035629595.1 Urbifossiella sp.
CTTGCCCCTTGCCCCTTGCCCCTTGCCCCTTATTCCCATGCCCCACCCCGCCGCCGCGCTCGAGCGCTACGCCGCCGCCCTGTTCGCCGCCGCCGGGTGCGACGGCGACAAGCCGGCGGTCGTCGCCGCCGGGCTCGTCGAGGCCGACCTGCTCGGCCACACCACGCACGGCCTCCAACTCGCCCCCGCGTACCTCGCCGAGCTGCGCGACGGCACCATGACGCCGACCGGCGACCCGGCCGTGGTCGCCGACCGCGGCGGGTGCGTGACGTGGGACGGCCGACGCCTCCCCGGCGTGTGGCTCGCCGCGACCGCGGTCGATCTCGCCTGCGACCGCGCCGCGGCGCACGGCGTCGGCACCGTGGTCGTGCGCAACAGCCACCACATCGGCTGCCTCGCGGCCTTCCTCCGCCGCGCCACCGACCGCGGCTTCCTCGTCCAGATCGCCAGCTCCGACCCGGCCGTCGCCAGCGTGGCGCCGTTCGGCGGCCGCACGCCGGTGTTCACCCCCGACCCGCTGGCCGTCGGCATCCCCACCGACGGCGACCCGATCCTCATCGACGTCAGCGCGTCGATCACGACCAACGGCATGGCGAACCGGCTGGCGAAGGACGGCCGCCGCTTCCCCGGCCGGTGGGCGCTCGACGCCGACGGCACCGCCACCGACGACCCCGCGGTGCTGGCCGCGGGGGGCACGCTGCTGCCGGTCGGCGGGCTGGATCACGGCCACAAGGGGTACGGGCTGGCGCTGCTGGTCGAGGCGCTGACGCAGGGGCTCGGCGGCTTCGGCCGCGCCGACAAGCCACCGCGCTGGGGCGCCTCCGTGTTCGTGCAGGCGACCGACCCGGCGGCGTTCGGCGGGGCTGACGAGTTCCGCCGTCAGACGGGTTGGCTGGCATCGGCGTGCCGGGCCGCAGCGCCGGTTCCCGGCGGGGAAGCGGTGCGGCTACCGGGCGATCGCGGCCTTGCGAAGTCGCGCGAAGCCCAGGCCGAGGGCGTGTCGTTGTACCCGGGCGTGTTGGAGGCGCTGGCCCCGCACGCGGCCCGGCTCGGGGTGCCGGTAATGGTGTAATGCAGCGCCGCGGGCGACGAGCGGCGCGCCGGTTGCTTTAACCCCTCCAGTCCCCCCCGGCGACATGGAGCGAGTTATGGCCACGGCGTGCATGTTCACCCGACCCCGGGCCGAGACGGCCGCCGAGCACCGCTCCTGGTCGTGGACCGGCGGCGCCGTCGTCTTCGCCGCGGTGCTCGGCGTGCAGCTGGTGGCGGGAGCGGTGACCGCGGCTGCGCTGAAGGGCGATTGGTACGCCAGCCTGCCGAAGCCGACGTGGTCGCCGCCGGACGCCGTGTTCGGGCCGGTGTGGACGGTGTTGTACCTGATGACGGCCACGGCCGGGACGCTGGTGTGGCTGCGCCGCGACCGCGAGGACGTGTGCTGCCCGCTGGCGGCGTTCGGGCTGCAACTGGCGGCGAACCTGGCGTGGACGATCTTCTTCTTCGGCCTCCGCGCCCCGTTCGTGGCCTTCCTCGACCTGCTGGCGCTGTGGGTGCTGGCGGGGATCACCATGCTCCACTTCTTCGAGGTGTCGCGGCCGGCGGGGTGGCTGATGGTGCCGTACTGGCTGTGGGTGTCGTTCGCGCTCACGCTGAACGGGGCGATCGTGCTCCTCGGCCGCGTGCTTTAAGCCGCGTCGGGATTTTCCCGAATTCATGTCCGGTTTTTCCGCGCGATTGCAATTACCCCCGTTGTGGGCCGTCCGCGGCCCCCCACCGGAGGGACATCGATGTGCATGCTCAAGGCCGCGTCCGCGGCCATCACCCTGGCGAAAGAGGCCGTCCGCTCGGACGCCGTCGTCCGGGATCCCGAGCTCCTGCGCTGCCTCAGCGACATGCTGATTCACCTCGGCGTGTGGCGGGCCGAGTGCGTGGTCATGGTCCACAACCGGCCCGCCGCGGCTGCGGCCGACATCGAGGACGCTGACGAACCGACGGCGATCGTCGGCGGCTAGACGGGGACCGCCCCCGGAAGCACTTCTCGCCGGACCGCCGCGCTCGCGCGGCGGCGCCGGTAATAGTACGTCTTGCCAATCGCCCCCGGATCACCGATCATGTCGGGAGGAATGGACAGCCGTTCCCAACCCTCCCCGGTGACTTCGTGGACGCCCCGGACACCGAGTTCCGTCGGCTCGTCGAGCAGTATCGGGCCGGCGACCCCGAGGCGCAGGCCCGGCTGATCGCCCGGTACGGCGGCGTCGTGCGCGCCGCCGTCCGCCGCCGCCTCCCCGACGGCCTCCGCAAAGAGTACGACTCGCTCGACTTCGCCCAGGACGTGTGGGCGTCGTTCTTCACCCGCCCGCCCCCCCTGGCCCGGTTCGACACCCCCGACGCGCTCGGCGGCTACCTCGCCGGGGTGGCCCGCAACAAGGTCGCCGAGGTCTGCCGCCGCCGCTTCCGGTCCGCCGGCTACAACGTCCGCCGCGAGGAGCCGCTCGTCCGCGCCGCCGACGGCACCGACGTGCCGGTCCCCGGCCGCGACGCCACCCCGAGTCAGTGCGCCATCGCCGGCGAACGGTGGGCGGCCCTCGCCGAGTCCGTCTCGCCGGCGCACCGCCGCATCGTGGGCCTGCTCCGCGCGGGGCACACCCAGGTCGAGATCGCCCGCCTGGTGGGCCTCAGCGAGCGCCAACTCCGGCGCATCGTGGACCTGCTGCGGGAGTTGTGCGAGGACGCACCGTGAGCCCATCGCCCCTTGCCGGCGCGGAGTCCGCCCGCGCGCTGGCCGCCCGGCTGAAGAAGCGGTGGCGGAAGGAGAACGCGGCCGACGCCGTCGCCGCCCTGGCCGCGCACCCCGAACTGGCCCGCCACCCCTCGATCGCGGTGGAGCTGGCCTACGAGGAGTACCTCCTCCTCGAACGGGCCGGCGCGGCCCCCGGCCCCGAGTCGTTCGCCGCCCTCTTCCCGGCCTTCCGCGCCCGCGTCCACAGCGTCATCGCCGTCCACCGCCAGCTCCTCGAAGACCCCGACCTTCTCGCCGACGGCCCCGCGGGCGCCGAGGCCGCCGACTGGCCGCAGCCCGGCGAGACGGTCGCCGACGTGGAGCTGCTGGAGGTGCTCGGCGGCGGCGGGTTCGCCCGCGCCTACCTGGCCTACGACCCCACGACCGACCGGCCGTGCGTGCTGAAGCTGACGGCCGGGCCGTCGGCCGAGGCGCAGGTGATCGGCCGGCTCAACCACCCGCACGTCACCGGCGTGTACTGGGCGAAGGACGTCGACGGGCGGACGGCGGTGTGCATGCCGCTGGTCGGCTCGACCACCCTGGCCGAGGTCATCGCCGCCGCGTTCCCGGCCGACGCCCCCGCCGCCGAATCGGCCGACGTGATCCTCGACACCGCCGCGGCCGACGACCCGGCCGACGACGCCCCGGCCGGGGAGGTGGTGCGGGCGGGGGAGTCGTACCGGGTGGGGGCGGCGGCGGTCGCCGCGAAGGTCGCCGACGCCGTGGCCTACCTCCACCGGCAGGGCGTGGCCCACGGCGACCTGAAGCCGATGAACGTCGTGGTCGGCCGCCGCGGCTCGCCGCTGCTGATCGACTTCAACCTCTCGACGCGCACCGAGGGCCCGGCCGCGGTCCGCGGCACGCCGGGCTACGTCGCGCCGGAGCTGCTGGAGGCCGCCGACCCGCTGATCGTCAACGCCGGCGAGGCGGC
>DASPHQ010000499.1:0-2171 GCA_035629595.1 Urbifossiella sp.
GCTGCGTCTCCAGCCAGTCCACGTGCTCCTCCGAGTCGTGGAGGATTTCGAGCGCCAGCTTGTGGGTGCCGTTGTCCTTCACCTGGATGCACAGGTTCACCAGCTCGTTGTAAGCGGTCACGCCGCTCGACTCGAGCTTCAGGTCCACCTCGAACTGCTCCTTCACGTCGCCGCCGGCGCGGATCACGTCGTACCGGCCGATCTCCGGCACCCCGTCCAGGAACAGGATCCGCTCGATGATCTTGTCGGCGTGCTTCATCTCGCCGATGCTCTCCTCGTAGTGCTTCCCCGCCAGCTTCAGGAAGCCCCAGTTCTTGCACATCTTCGACTGGATGAAGTACTGGTTGATCGCCGTCAGCTCGATCGTCAGGGCGCGGTTCAGCGCCTCGATCACCTGGTCGTTCCCCTTCATGGCCGCTCTCCCGGTGGTGAATGGGGTTGTTGTATGGGCGGGGTGTTCGATTTCGCTGGCGGCGTGCGGCGCGGAATGGTATCGTTCCAGGTGTTGGGCGAGCGAAGCCCACACCCCGCCTGCCCCCGCCCTCCCCGGGCCTCGTCCCATGCCTTCGCCCCTCGGCTGCGCCGACTTCCGCCGCACCCTCCGCACCAGCCGCCGCGGATTCGTCAAAGCGGGTCTGCTCGCCGCCGCCGGCGTCGGCCTCGCCGACGTGCTCCGCGCCAACGAACTCACCCGCCCGACGCGCGTGAATTCGGTCATCCTCCTGTGGATGCGCGGCGGGCCGAGCCACCACGACACCTGGGACCCCAAGCCCGACGCCCCCGCCGAGGTACGCGGCGAGTTCGGCACCATCCCCACGCCCGTCGCCGGCGTGCGGCTGTCCGATCTGCTGCCGATGTCCGCCCGCATCATGCGGAAGTGGTCGATCATCAGGAGCCTCCACCACCACGACGCCGGGCACAGCACCGGCGATCAGATCTGCTTCACCGGGTACAACAGCGGCCCGGCGCCGGACGAGAACGTTCACCCGTCGGTCGGCTCCGTCGTGTCGAAGCAACTCGGCCACCTCACGCCGCACCTGCCGGCCTACGTGATGATCCCGCGGCTGCTGCCGGGGGCCGGGTCGGCGTACCTCGGGGTGGCGCACAAGCCGTTCGAGACGCAGGCCGACCCCGCTCAGCCCGGCCCGTTCCGCCTGCCGAACTTCACCCTCGCCACCGGCGTCACCAGCGACGGCGCCGCCGACCGCCGCTCGCTCCTCAACCGCTTCGACACCCTCCGCCGCGACGCCGACACCAGCGGCCAGCTCGACGCCCTCGACCGCTTCCAGAGCCGGGCGTGGGACATCCTCACGTCGCCGGCGGCGCGCGACGCCTTCGACCTCGACAAGGAGCCGATGGGGGTCCGCGAGCGCTACGGGTTCATGCCGGCGTTCGACCCGAAGGCCGCGAACCGCTGCGGGGCGCCGAACTGGGCGCAGCGGATGCTGCTGGCGCGGCGGCTGGTGGAAGCCGGGGTGCGGATCGTGACCGTGGACCTGCGCTGGTGGGACACGCACGTGAAGGGGTTCGAGTCGCTGCGCGAGGGCTTCCTGCCGCGGTGGGACCGGGCGTACACGGCGCTACTCGAGGATTTGGAGGCGCGCGGGCTGCTGGACACGACGCTGGTGCTGGCGTGGGGCGAGTTCGGGCGGACGCCGCGGGTGAACAACGACGCCGGCCGCGACCACTACCCGAACGTGTTCAGCGCCGCGCTCGCCGGCGGCGGCGTGGTCGGCGGGAGGGTGGTCGGCGAGTCGGACGAGAAGGGGGCGTTCCCGAAGGCGAACCCCAAGACGCCGCAGGACGTGCTGGCGACGGTGTACGCGCACCTCGGCGTGGACGTGAACGCGAACTACCTCAACAACGGCCGGCCGATCCCGGTGCTGCCGCACGGGCGGCGGATCGAGGAACTGTTCTGAATTCGCCGCTTGCGGCGGCTCGACCGCGCGAGCGGAGACTCGTCCGTGGACATCGCCCTCGTCTGCCCGGACCTACACGGCCACCTCAACCCGATGACCACCCTCGGCGGCGAACTGGCCCGCCGCGGGCACCGGGTCAGCCTGATTTCGTCGCCGATGGGGAAGGCCGCCGCCGACCGGGTCGGGCTCAGGTTCCTGCCGGTCGGTGTGGCCGAGCACGAGTCGCGGGACACGGCCCGGAAGCTCACCCGG
>DASPHQ010000500.1:0-5351 GCA_035629595.1 Urbifossiella sp.
GGTCCACGACCGGCCCGCCGTCGAACCCGCGCCCCCGGGCTACGCCGACGACGCCAGCCGCCTCAACCGCACCCGCGTCGCCGAGGTGTGGCCGGTGCCCGCCGATCCGGCGCGGGCCGAGGCCCAGCTCCGCGACCTGCTCCGCCGCGCGCGCGACCAGAAGCTCGGCGTCTCCGTCGCCGGCGCCCGGCACAGCATGGGCGGCCACACCATCGCCCCCGACGGCGTCGTCATCGACATGCTCCCGTTCAAGGGGCTGGAACTCGACGCGGAGCGCAACATCCTCCGCGCCGGGGCCGGCGCCCGCTGGTCGGAGGTGGTGCCGTTCCTCGACGGGCACGGGCTGTCGGTGGCGGTGATGCAGTCGAACAACGACTTCTCCGTCGGCGGGTCGCTGAGCGTGAACTGTCACGGCTGGCAGCACGACCGGCCGCCGATCGCGTCGACCGTCGAATCGTTCCGCCTGATGACCGCGGACGGCACGATTCACCGGTGCAGCCGGGCGGAGAACGCCGAGCTGTTCGCCCACGCCCTCGGCGGCTACGGGCTGTTCGGGATCATCCTGGATGCCGAGCTGCGGGTGGTGCCGAACGAGCGCTACACGCCGGTGTCGGAGGTGATTCCGACCGACCGCTACGTGGAGCGGCAGCGCGCCACTGCGGACGCCGGGATGGTGCAGGGTCGGCTGTGCGTGGCGCCCGGCGACGACTTCCTGCGGAAGGCCGTGCTGACGGCGTGGCGACGGGCGCCGTGCGGCCGCGACGAGATACCGGTGCTGAACGCGGCGGGGTTCGCCGGCCTGCGGCGGCAAGTGTTCCGCGCTCAAATTGGAAGTGACGCCGGCAAGGCCGCCCGCTGGCGCGCCGAGACGGCGATCACGGGGCGGCTCGAAGGCGCGTTCTTCTCGCGGAACCAGCTGTTGAACGAGGGGGCCGAGGTGTACCAGGAGCGGAACGCCGACCGCACCGACATCCTGCACGAGTACTTCGTGCCGCCGGACCGGCTGGAGGCGTTCCTCGCGGCGGCGCGCGAGATCATCCCGCGGCACGGCGCCGACCTGATGAACGTGACGCTGCGGACGGTCCACGAGGACAGGGACACCGCGCTGCGCTACGCCGACCGGGAGTTGGTGGCGCTGGTGATGCTGTTCAACCAGCCGCGGGACGCGGCGGCGGACGCGCGCGACGCGGCGACGACGCGCGAGCTGGTGGACGCGGCGCTGGCGAACGGCGGGCGCTACTACCTGCCGTACCGGCTGCACCCGACGCCGGCGCAGTTCGCGGCGGCGTACCCGCAGGCGGCGGCGTTCTTCGCGTGCAAGGCGCGGCACGACCCGGCGGGGCTGTTCCGCAACCGCTTCTCGGAGAAGTACGGGCCGCGCTGATACGCGAACCGCGTGGTTGCATCCGGCGGGCAGGCGGGTAGGATGGGGCTCGTTCCCACCCGCCGGGGCCACCCGATGCCGACCGACCCCACCCGCCGCGACTTCCTCCGCACCGCCGCCGCGGCCACCGCAGTCGGCGCCCCGGGCCTTGCGACTGCCGCGCCGCTCGCACTCACGGGCCGCGCGAAGGCGTGCATCTTCATCAACCTGGTCGGCGGCCCGAGCCACCTCGACACGTTCGACCCGAAGCCGGACGCCGCCGCGGAGGTGCGCGGCCCGTTCGCCCCGATCCCGACGCGCGTCCCCGGCGTGTACCTGAGCGAGCTGTTCCCGAAGCTCGCGGGGCTGGCGGACAAGTTCAGCCTGATCCGCTCGATGCACCACGACGCGCCGCCGATCCACGAGGCCGGGCTCCAGCTGAACAACACCGGCCGCCTGTTCCGCGACGGCACGGCGTGGCCGAACGCGGGGGCGGTCGTCGCGCATCTGTACGGTTCGCGCAACAGCGTGCTGGGTTGGCTCAAACTACCCGGAGACGACATCGACACCGGCATCCGCGTCAGCCACGGGCAGGACTACGGGTTCCTCCCCGCGCCGGATCGCTGGACGCTGCTCCCGCGGTTCGTCGGCTCCCCCTTCCAGACGGCCTGCAAACTGGCCGAGAGCGCCGTCGGTGATGGCGTCCGGTTCGTCACGATCAACCAGTTCCCCACCGTGTTCGACGCCCCTTCGTGGGACTGCCACGCCGACCGAGGCTCGCTGAACACCACACTCGACGACTACCGCGCCACCGTCGCCCCGTCGTTCGACGCCGCGTTCTCGGCGCTGCTCACCGACCTGGACGACCGCGGCCTCCTCGACACGACGCTGGTCGTCGCCGTCGGCGAGTTCGGCCGCACGCCGCGGCTCAACGCCAACGGCGGCCGCGACCACTGGGCCGGCTGCTGGACGGCGCTCGTCGCCGGCGGCGGGGTGAAGGGCGGTCGCGTGATCGGCCGCTCCGACGCCACCGGCGGCGAACCCGCCGACCGCCCCGTGACGCCGCCGGAGCTGGTGGCGACGGTGTTCCACGCGCTCGGCGTGCCGTCGAGCGCGACGATGCCGGGGCCGGACGGGGCGCCCGTCGCGGTGTACCCGGCGCGGCCGGTGACGGAACTGTTCTGACCGGCTCGGGGCTTCGCCGCTTGCGGCTTCGCGCTGGGCAGCGCGAAGCCGCAAGCGGCAAAACCCAACCACCCCTCTCCCACCCCCGCCCCATGAAACACCTCCTCGTCGTCCTCCTGCTCCTCGGCGCGTCCGCCGCGCCCGCGGCCGAGCTCCCCAACACCAAGCCGCTCACCGACACCGGCGACCTCGCCGCCAAGATGGTCGGCGGCCTTCACAAGTACCTCGACCGAGCCACCGCCGACTCGGTGAAGACTCGCGCCGCGCGCTGGAAGCCCAACTTCGACAGTCAGGAGGCGTTCGAGAAGTCCGTCGAGCCGAATCGCGAGCGGCTCCGCAAATACCTCGGCGTCGTCGACAAGCGCCTGGAACCGAAGCTGGAGTACATCAGCGGGCCGACCGCCCCCGCGCTCGTGGGCGAGACGGCCGAGTACCGCGTGTTCAACGTCCGCTGGGCGGTGCTGCCGGGGGTGGACGCCGAGGGCCTGCTGCTGGAACCGAAGGGGAAGGCGCGCGGCGTCGCGGTCGTGGTGCCGCACGCCGGCTGGACGCCGGAGCAGGTGTGCGGCCTCGTCCCCGGCGTGCCGGTGTCGGTGCAGATCGCTCCCGCCATCGCCCACCAGTTCCGCGTCCTCGTGCCGGTGCTGATCGACCGCAACGACACGCACTCGGGGAGCTCGAAGCTCGGCCGGCAGACGAACCAGCCGCACCGCGAGTTCGTTCACCGCATGGCCTACGAGATGGGCCGCACCATGCCCGGCTACGAGGTGCAAAAGATCCTCGCCGGCGTGGACTGGCTCGCGGCGAACACCCCGGGCGACGCCGGCAAACGCGTCGCGCTGTACGGCCACGGCGAAGGCGCGTACCTGGCGCGCTTCGCCGGCGCGCTCGACCCGCGCATCAAGTTCGTCGCCCCGCTCGGCGACATCGTGCCGGCGGAGACGACGTGGGACCGGCCGCTCGACCGCAACGTGTGGGGCCAACTCACCGAGTTCGGCACCGCCGAGTTGAACCTGCTGATGGCAGGTCGCTTCATGCCGGTCGAGCCGCAGACCGACCCGGTGACGGACGGGAAGGCGCTCCACCCGTTCCTGGCGTGGCCGACGTGGCCCGGCCCGCTCGCACCGGTCAGCGGCCGCGGCGGCGCGGCCCCCGGCAAGCTCGCCCCGCCCGACGTGGCCGCCTACCAAGCGGAGATGAAGCGCGCCGGCGCCCTGCACGGAAACAAGCTCCAGCCCGACGGCGACGCCCACGTCCTGTCGATGGTGCTCGGCGTCCACGCCGACAACGCACCCCGGTACACGCTCGCCCGGCCGCTGCCGCCGCTCGAAGTGGCGAAGCGCCACAAGCGGCAGTTCGACCAGCTCGTCGCGTTCACGCAGAAGCTGTGGCGCGACAGCGAGGCCGTCCGCCGTGGCTTCTGGGCGAAGGCCGACGCCAGCTCGCCCGAGGCGTGGCAGAAGTCGTGCGACGGACTCCGCGAGTACTTCCACAGCGAGGTGATCGGCAAGCTGCCGGAGCCGACGATGCCGCTGAACCCGCGTACGCGGCAGGTACTCGACGAGGAGAAGTTCACCGCCCACGAGGTCGTCATCGACGTGTACGACGACGTGTTCGCCTACGGCATCCTGCTGCTGCCGAAGGACCTGAAGCCCGGCGAGAAGCGGCCGGTGATCGTGTGCCAGCACGGCCTCGAAGGCACCCCGCGCAGCACCATCGACGTGGAGAAGGCGCCGGTCTACGACCACTTCTCGCGGCGGCTGGTGGAGCAGGGCTACATCGTGTACGCGCCGCAGAACCCGTACATCGGCCAGAACACGTTTCGCCAGCTGCAGCGGAAGGCGAACCCGCTGAAGCTCTCCCTGTTCAGCTTCATCATCCGCCAGCACCAGCGCACCATCGACTGGCTCGTCTCGCTGCCGTACGTGGACCACACGCGGATCGCGTTCTACGGCCTGAGCTACGGCGGCAAGACGGCGATGCGCGTGCCGGCGGTCGAGATGCGCTACTGCCTGTCGATCTGCTCGGGCGACTTCAACGAGTGGGTCGGCAAGAACGTGTCGGTGGACCTGGACCGCAGCTACATGTGGACGGGCGAGTACGAGATGTACGAGTTCGACCTGGGGCACACGTTCAACTACGCCGAGATGGCGTACCTGATCGCGCCTCGGCCGTTCATGGTGGAGCGCGGCCACGACGACGGCGTCGGCACCGACGAGATGGTGAGCTACGAGTACGCGCGGGTGCGCTACCTGTACGCGAACCGGCTCAAGATTCCGGCGCGGACCGAGATTGAGTATCAGGTCGGCGGGCACCGGGTGTTCAGCCGCGGCACGTTCGCGTTCCTGGCGCGGCACCTGGGTCGCTAAGGGGTGTTTGGTGTTTGGTGTTTGGTGTTTGAGGTTCCCACTGAAAGCCCACCCGTTGCAACGGGTGGGCTTCGCCCATCCAACCACCTCCGCGAAACACCAAACACCAAACACCACCTCAAGGCGCTTCCTCGCGCAGCTCGCCGCCGCTGACGCGGCCCGGCGTCACGCGCACCGGCGGGTCGGCGCGGTGCTCGGGGCGGTAGCGCACCAGCGCCCGGTCCTCCACCGCGGCCAGCTTCAGCGAGCCGCCGCGGGAGAACGTCACGTCCAGCAGCGTCCCTGCGCCGGCCACCGGGCCGCCGACCTCCACCGACTTCGCGCGCACCGTCACCCGGGCGCCGCCGCCGACCGACGGCCCGGCCTTCGCCCCCGTCAGCGGCGCGAACGAGACGTACGACTTCGGCGCCGCAACCTCGACCACCGCCCCGCCG
>DASPHQ010000501.1:0-3712 GCA_035629595.1 Urbifossiella sp.
GGCGGGGAGTGGCACCACGGGGCGCCGGCGGCGCAGTCGGTCGAGCGCGCGGCGGACGCACAGTTTGCGCAGCAGCCCCGCCCAGCACGCGACGACGCCGCGGCGGTAGAGGCGGAGGCCGTCCACGAGCGCGTCCTGCACCGCGTCCTCGGCGTCGGCGGCGTGCCCGAGCACGCGCCACGCCGCGCGGTACGCGGCGGGGCCGTGCGCCGTCAGGATGTCGTCCCAGGATTCCACACGTCCTCCCGCAATGAAGTCGCACGCGGGGCGGGGAAATGACGGGGATTCGACGAATTCGCGGCGCGTGCGGCAACGGCGGAGCTCGGACCGGCTTTCGAGCGGGGTCGCGTCAGCGCCCCGTGCCGACGCGAATCGATTCACGTCCGACGTGGTGTGATGTGCCGAGGCACGGGGCGCTGACGCGACCCCGCTCGAGAGGCAATTCGTTTCACCGCAAACGTTGTCGTCACGTCTTGCCGAGGAGCAGATCGACGACCCAGCACCCGCGGGCGTGCGGGCCGGGGCCGCGGCAGTGGCCGAGTACGTCCGCGTTCGCGCAGCCGGCGTCCTCCAGCGCGTCGGCGAGCACCGGCAGCCGGTCGAACGCGCGGTCGGCGTAGATGCCGGTGGCGAGGCCGACGACCGCCTCCGTCCGCCACGCCGGGTCGAGCGCGACCGGGCGGAACGGGTTGCCGAAGATGCAGCGAAAGAGGTTTGCCAACTCTGCCAGTCTGGCTCGCTTCTCGGTCTGAAAATGCGTTCCAGTTACCGCTCGATTCCGCTCCATCGCCCACACCGTCGCAGCCGAGTCAGCTGCATGACGCACCGAAGGGTGATCGCCACCGTCGTAAGCGCTGGCGACAACATGCCCGGCCGCCTCGGCAGCTTGCCAGCGGATGTTCCCGCCCGACACCCCGATCGACTCTTCAGCCAAGGCTCCGTGCGCCGTCACAGCCGCTTTCTTCAATTCATCTCTCGTTGCCGAGCCGTCTGCGAACAGCTCGCCTCGATAAAGTGCCTCCCGGCTGCCGGGTTGATTCAGTAGTTCCCAAATCCCACGGATGCAGCCGCATGCAAAGAGGCGGAGCCGCCGTTGCCCTTGCTTCCGGCGGGATTCCCCGCGGTCGCAGATGTGGGCGAACAGCTTCGTCGGGTCCACGCTTGCCAGCCACTCCTTCTCGGTCACAAAGTCACCCCAGCTGGCTCATCTTCACCGCCCCGTTCACGATCGTCGCCACGGCCTTGCCCGTCACCTTGCAGCCGTCGAACGGCGTGTTGCGGCTCTTCGACTTCGACGCCGCCCCGTCGATCGTCCACGCCGCCTTCGGGTCGATCACCGTCACGTCGGCCGGCACCCCCGGCGCCAGCGTGCCGCGGTTGATGCTCAGCACCTTCGCCGGGTTCACCGTCATCTTCTCCAGCATTTGCGGCCACGTCAGGTGGCCCGGCTCGATCAGGTGCGTCACGCACAGCGGCAGGAACGTCTCCAGGCCCAGGATGCCGTTCGGCGCCTGGTCGAACTCGCGCTCCTTCTTCTCCGGGGCGTGCGGGGCGTGGTCCGTCGCCAGCACCGACAGCGTGCCGTCCTTCAGCCCCGCGATGATCGCGTCCACGTCGCGCTTCGTGCGCAGCGGCGGCGACATCTTGTAGTTGGTGTCGAAGCGGCGCACCTCGTCGTCGGTCAGGATGAAGTGGTGCGGGCACGCCTCGCCGCTGATCTTCACCCCCTTCGCCCGCCCCTGGCGGATCAGGTCCACGCCGCCGGCCGTCGAGACGTGGAGGATGTGGCAGCGGCCGCCGGTCAGCTCCGACAGCATGATGTCCCGCGCGATCATGATGTCCTCGGCCACCCCCGGCATCCCGCGCAGCCCCAGTGACGTGCTCACGAGCCCCTCGTTCATTACGCCGCCGACGGTCAGCTCCAGGATTTCGGCGTGAACGAGGACCGCCTTGTCGAGCATCCGGCAGTACTCGAGCGCCCGCCGCATGATCTCCGCCGAATAGACCGGCGAGCCGTCGTCGGTGAAGGCGACCGCCCCGCCCTCGACCAGCCCGCCGAGCTCGGCCAGCTCCTTCCCCTCGCGGTTCTTCGTGACCGCCCCGATCGGGAAGACGTTGCAGTTCTCCGCCCGCTTGGCCTGCAGAATGACGAACTCGGCCATCGCCCGGCTGTCGAGCGGCGGTTCCGTGTTCGGCATGCACGCTACCGACGTGACGCCCCCCGCGACGGCGGCGGCGGTGCCGGTGGCGATCGTCTCGTCCTCCTCGCGGCCGGGTTCCCGCAGGTGGACGTGCATGTCGATGAGGCCGGGCGACACGATGAGGCCGGTGCAGTCGAGGGTGCGGTCGGCGGCGCGGCCGGGCTGCGGGCCGACGCCCAGCACTTTGGTGCCGTCGAGCCACAGGTCGGCGACGCGGTCGAGCGACTGCGACGGGTCGATGACGCGGCCGTTGCGGAGGAGAATCGTGCTCATAGAATGATTCCAGCGGATTTTGTGGGGTTTTTCAGGAATCCTGCACGGCACCTGCACTGTATCGGGAGGTCGATCATGCCGCGCGCCCCGACCGTCTGGTTCCGCAAGGCCACCGGCTGGTACATGACCACGGTCAACGGCCAGCAGCACAAGCTGTCGAAGGACAAGGGGGAGGCCCGGAAGCTGTTTTACAAGCTCATGGGTGGCGAGAAGAAACCCTCTGGCCGGGCCGGGATGTCCACCCGGAAGCTCTGCGACCTGTACCTCACCCGCACCCGGGAGAACAAGGGCGCCGACCGGCACGCGGCCACCCTGTGCCTCCTCAAGCCGTTCTGTGCGGCCCTCGGCCACCGCGACCCCGGCACCCTGAAGGTCCACGAGGTGAACACCTGGCTCGACGCCCAGGAGGGGTGGGGCGGCTCCACGCGGGCCGGGTTCGTGCTCACCCTCAAGGCGGTCTTCAACTGGGCGTTGGCGGAGGACTACCTGCACGAGAACCCGCTCGTGAAGCTCCGCCGCCGGAAGATCGCCCGCCGGGTGCGGGTGCTGACGCCGGAGGAGCGGCGGAAGGTCATTGCGGCCGCCTCCCCGAACTTCCGAGCCTTCCTCACCGTCATCGACCAGACCGGGTGCCGCCCGTTCTCCGAGGCCGGGAAGATGACCGCCGCGATGATCGATTTCGAGGAAGGGAAGGCGGTGCTCAAGGAGCACAAGAACGCCAAGAAGGGGAAGTCGCGGGTGCTCTTCTTCCCGCCCGACGCGCTCGCGGTCCTGAGGGAACTGGCGGAGAAGCACCCGACCGGCCTGCTCTTCCGGACCCGCTTCGGGACGAAGTGGACCCGCTCGGCGGCGGCCACCAACCTGCAGCGGATTCGCAAAGCACTCAAGATGGAGCCGTTCGTCTGCTACGACTTCCGGCACAGCTACATCTCCGCAGCCCTGGTGAAGGGGGTACCCGTGGAGGTCGTGGCCGAGCTGGTGGGCACGAGTGCGAAGATCATCTGGAGCAACTACGCCTCGGTGGAGAAGGTGCCCGGAGCGATGCGGGCGGCGGCACTGAAGGCGGTGTCATAGGAAGTTCAGCGGCCCGTCGCCCTGCGCCGTTTCCACTTCGTGGCGGTACGACTCGAACCAAGCCTCGAAGTCGGCGAGCTTGATGAGGTACTTCCCCCGCTTCCCCCGCTTGGCGGGGATGCGGTAGTGGGCGAGCGTGCGATCCTTGCACGCCTCGTAGATCG
>DASPHQ010000502.1:0-7456 GCA_035629595.1 Urbifossiella sp.
CTTCCGCAGCCGGTCCTGGCGCGCGGCGACGTCGGCGGGCGTCTTTAGCGCCTCGACTTCGGTCGCTCGGGCGGCGAACTTCGCGCGGCACTCGGCGAGGAGGAGTTCGTGCAGCAGCCGCTTCGGCGGCGTGGGGCCGGCGGCGATCAGGAGGAGCAACAGGGCGCAGGCGCGACGCATCGGTACGACCCCGAAACGGGTGGGTGGTTCAACCCGGGAAGTGCCACACCTGCACCGCCCCGGCCATGTCCGCGGCCGCGAGCCAGGCGCCGTCGGCCGACCACGACACGGCGTGAATCCAGTCCTTGAACTGCCCGCCGCGCGGCCGGCCGACCTCGGACACGAGCCGGCCCGCCTCCACGTCCCACACGCGGACCACGGTGTCCCGCCCGCACGACGCCAGGTGCTTCCCGTCCGGGTGGAACGCCAGGTCCGTGACGCCGTTCAGGTGCCCCGGCGTCAGCGGCCGCGGCCTGCGGGTTCCGGTCGGGTCCAGCAGCGTCACGTTCGGGCCGTTCCCGTCCGACTCGCCGCCGCGACCCACGGCCAGCACGGTGCCGTCGGCCGAGTACGCGGCGGCGGCGAAATGCTGCCCGCGGAAGTCGGCCGACAGGTCGCGGACGACGGCGCCCTTGGTCGCGTCCCACAGCTTCAGCGCCGCGTGTCGGCCGGAGTCGAACACCAGCGGCAGCCGCTCGCCGACGCACGCCTGCCGGCCGTCCGGCGACACGCCGACGCCGTAGGCCCAGCCCTTCACCTGCCAGCGCGTGCGGACCATCGCGGTCGCCGTGTCCCAGACGAGGACGTGCCCGCCGTCGTCACCGGATACGGCCGTGCGGCCGTCGCGGGTGAGCGACAGGTTGATGACCCATTCGCGGTGGCCGGTGAACGCGCGGCTCTCGCGCACGACGCGCACCTCGGCGGGGATCGGCGGCGGCACGCGGGCGCCGTTGCTCTTGCGGCGCTCGGCGTCGGCAATGGCGCGGGCGTTCAGGACCAGCGTCTCGGCGGCGCCGGTCGGTTCGGCGGCGGGGTTCCACAGGCGGACGATGTGGTCATAGCTCGCGGACAGCAGGACCGAGCCGTCCGGCGTGCTGAGCAGCTTGCTGACGCAGTTCGTGTGGCCGTCGAGGCGGCGGGTCGGTTTCGGGGCGTCGCCGCCGGGGCGGTCGGGGATGTCCCACAGGAGGACGCCGCCGAGGTTGTTCCCGGCCGCGAGCCGGCGCGTACGGCCGACCCAGGCCACGGAAGTGACCCAGTCGGCGTCCCACGGCAGCGTCCAGGCGAGGGCCGGTTTCGTCAGGTCGGGCATGGAGGCACCTGCGGTTCAGACGAGCGGCGCGATCGGGGCCGAGCCGTCGGGCGTCAGCCACACCGGCCGCACGCCGTGGTAGTGCCGCGCCCGCGGGTTGATCCCCAGCGTGTGATAAATGGTGGCGAAGAGGTCGCCCTCGCTCACCGGGTTGTCGGTCACCTCTTTGCCGTCGGCGTCAGTGCGGCCGTACACCTGCCCGCCCTTGATGCCGCCGCCGGCGAGGACCACCGTCCACGCCCGGATGAAGTGGTCGCGGCCGGCGCGGTTGTTGATCTGCGGCGTCCGACCGACCTCGCCCATCCAGATCACCAGCGTGTCGCGGAGCTGGCCGCGCTCCTCCAGGTCGAGCAGCAGTGCGCTCCACGCCGGGTCGAGCACCTGCATGTTCGCCTTGTGGCAGACGAAGTTGTCGGCGTGGCTGTCGTAGTTCTCCTGGCCGACCTCCACGAACGGCACCCCGGCCTCGACCAGCTTCCGGGCCAGCAGGCAGCTGCGGCCGAACTCGGTGTCGCCGTACCGTTCCTTCGCCCGCGGCCACTCGGCGGCGGTGTCGAACACGCCCTTCGCCCGCAGCAGCCGCCACGACCGCTCCTTGCCGGTGCGATGGCTGTCGAACGGCTCCGCCGGCCGGCCCGACGTGAACTCGCCGTCGAGCTGCCGGAACAGCTCGGCCCGGCGGCGCTCGGCCGGCTCCGGGTGGTACGCGGTCGTGAACGACGGCAGTCGCCCCTCGCGGCCGATCGAGAACGGCTCGTGCGCCGGCCCGAGGTAGCCGGCGCCGCCGTTGCCGCACGACCCCATGCGCACGAACGTCGGCAGG
Source organism: Urbifossiella sp. (assembly GCA_035629595.1). Lineage (GTDB taxonomy): Bacteria > Planctomycetota > Planctomycetia > Gemmatales > Gemmataceae > Urbifossiella. The sequence continues at coordinate 2,136 of DASPHQ010000502.1, forward strand.
TCCGACGCGGGATCGCCGTTGAACCGCGCGATGACGGCGCCGATCTCGGGGTGCGGCGTCCGCTCGTTCATCTTGTAGCAGGTGTGCATGTGATAAATGCCGTCCGGGTGGTCCGGCGACTGCGTCCGCATGCTCCGCACCACCGCCAGCTTGTCGGCCACCTGCCCCATCCGCGGCAGGTACTCGCACACTTGAAGGCCCGTGACCTTCGACTGGATCGGACGGAACGGCCCGGCGGTGGGGCGGCCGGGTTTCATGTCGAAGGTGTCGATCTGGCTGGCGCCGCCGTTCATCCACAGGAGGATGCAGCGCTTCTTGGCGCGGGCCGCGGCGTCGGCGGCGCTGCGGGCGTAGGCCAGCGCGCCCCAGTTCGGCAGGATGAGGCCGGACCCGGTGACGGCGGCGCCCTTCAGGAACGCCCGGCGGCTCAGGTGGGAGAACATCCGCAGCCCCTTCGGGGAGTGGCCAGTGGTCAGTGAACAGTGGACAGAGCAGACCAAGCACGCCCGGCAGGTCGGCATTTGTCTTTCTGGCCACTGCCCACTGGCCACTGTCCACTAATGATTGAACCGGAACTCGCTCCCGTTCAGGAGCACCCAGATGACATCCTCGACCAGCGCCTCGGCCTTCTCCGGCTGGCCCAGGTAGGCGGCCACGGTCGCGGCCTCGGTCGACGTCGGGCGGCGGCTCAGCACTGTCAGGTACAGCCGCTCCGCCTTCTTCTCGGCCGGCTCGCTCGACTTCAGAATCGCGTCCGCGAGGTTCCCCGGGCGGCGCGTGATGAGGCGGCGGACGTGCTCCGAGTTGTTCAGGAACAGGTGCTCGCCGAGGCCGCCCTGGAAGTCGCCGAGGCCGTTCGTCGGCTCGCCGAACGCCCGCAGGAAGTAGTCGGCGCCCACGTCCGGCGCCTTCTCGCCCGCCTTGCGGCCGGCGTCGAACTGCGTCGCCTGGCGCATCGCCGTCAGCATCTCCTCGGCGGTCAGCGGCCGCACCCGGGCGCGCTCGAACCACTTCGGCAGCGCCGCCTTCGTCGGGCCCGCGAGCGCGAGCTGGTAGCCGTCCGAGTTCACGATCTCGCGGGTCAACCACTTCAGGTCGTAGTTGTGGGCGACGAACCCGTCGGTGAGCGCGGTCAGCAGCGCGGGGTGCGACGGCTCGTTGTCGGTGTGGAAGTCGTCCACCGGGTGAACGAGGCCGCGGCCCATGTACTGCGCCCAGACGCGGTTCACCGCCGCCCGCGCCAGGTACGGGTTGTCCTTCGCCGTCATCCACGCGACGAACTTCTCCTTGCGGGAGAACGCCGGCCGCGGCAGCTTCTCGTTCGCCTTCGGGGCCGGCTCCTTCGTCTTGGGCGCCGGCGGCTCCTCCAACTCGGGGCCGCCGAGGACGCGCGGCCGCACCGGCTCGCCCTTCCGACCCGGTGCCTGATCCTTCGCGCTACCGCTGAACAGCACGTCGCCGGTCGCCTTCTCGCCGATGATGAACGTGCGGTTCGCGCCGCTGCCGCTCTCCTGCACGACGAGTCGCACGAAGAACCCGGCGAGGCCGTAGAAGTCCTTCTGCGTCCAACGGTCGTAAGGGTGGTCGTGGCAGCGGGCGCACTGCAACTGCGTGCCGAGGAATACCCGCGACACCTGCACCGCCGCCTCCTCGGGGGCGTTGCGGAACTGGACGTGGTACAGCTCCGAACCCGCCTTCTCGCCTGTCAGGAGGTCGGCGACGACGCGGGTGTACGGGGCGTTCTCCTGGAACTGCGCCGCGAGCCAGGTCTTGAAGCCGTCGCGCTTGCGGGTGGCGTCGATGTTCCCGGGATGTCGGCCGAACAGCACCAGATCCCACACGGTCGCCTGGGCGGCGCCGTAGCGCGGGTCGGCGAGGAGCTTGTCGATCAACTTCTCGCGCTTCTTCGGGTCGGCGTCGGCGAGGAAGGCGACGGCCTCGTCGTGCGTCGGGATGGTGCCGACGAGGTCGAGGTGGACGCGGCGCAGGAATTCGCCGTCGGCCGACCGCGGGGCGGGGGTGATCGACTGCTTCTCCCACGCGGCGCGGAGTTCGGCGTCGATGGCGGCGCGGTCGGCAGCGGCGACGGGTGCGGCCAGCAGCAGCGCGGCGAGCGCCAGGCGGCGGGGCATGGTGGGAACCCCGGGGAGTCGAAGCGGGCGGGAACGCCCGGCGGGCGGGTCATCAGAAACAGTACCCGCCACGGGTACGGAATGCCAGCGCTTTCCCGCGGCCGCCTACCATGAGGACAGGAGGGCGACCATGCCGGCGAGCGACCTGGTGGTGGCGGTCACGGGGGCAAGCGGGGCCGCGTACGGCGTCCGCCTCGTCGAAGTGCTCCTCCGCGCCGGCCGCACCGTTCACCTGACCGTCAGCCCGGCCGGGGCCGAAGTCATCGCCACGGAGCTCGCGCGGACGGTGGAACTCGACGCGGCGAAGTTCGACCCGCTGGCGTTCCTCGGCCCCGCGGCGAAGGGGCTGGAACTCGGCCGCCTCCGCTACCACCACCACCGCGACTTCCGGGCCGGCATCGCCAGCGGGTCGTTCCTCACGGCCGGGATGGCCGTCTGCCCGTGCAGCATGGGGACGCTCTCGGCCGTGGCCCGCGGGGCGTCCGAGAACCTCATCCAGCGCGCCGCCGACGTTCACCTGAAGGAGCGCCGCAGGCTCGTGCTGGTGCCGCGGGAGACGCCGCTCGGGCTGGTGCAGTTGCGGAACATGGTCGCCGTCGCGGAGGCCGGGGCGGTGGTGCTGCCGGCGATGCCGGGGTTCTACGCGAAGCCGCAGCGGGTGCAGGACCTGGTCGATTTCGTCGTCGGCCGGGTGTGCGATCAGCTCGGCGTCGAGCACCGTCTGGTCGAGCGGTGGGGCGGGGCGGACCAACCGACCTCTTAAGCCCGGAGGGCGTCGGCGTGTAGCCCGGGGTGGAACCCCGGGCGGCCTGTGGCGGAGTTCGCGCCGCTTGACACCTCGGTTCACGCCGTCGCCCGCCCGGGGTTGCACCCCGGGCTACACGCCGACGCCCTCCGGGCTGAAGCCCCGAGCCGGAATCCGGGGGCTGACGCCCCCGGCTCGCCAGATTCGCCGTTTCTGCCGGCCGAATTACCGGTTCAACCGAATTCCGCGCCCGTCCGATTGGACCGTTCGCGCCCGTTGACAGATTGTGAACTACAGTTGCGCCGGTCCACCTCCCCCCGGCTCTGCCCACGACTCCAATGGCAGTGAAGAGAGCGGCCATGCCCGTCGCCCCCGTCTCGACCTCGGACCTCCTCGACCTGCTCCGCAGGAGTGGCCTCAACGCCACCATCCCCGACGACCTCCCGGCCGAGCCGCAGAAGGCCGCCGCGGCCCTCGTCAAGCAGGGCGTCATCACCCGCTTCCAGGCCCAACAGATCCTCCAGGGGCGTCACAAGGGCTTCCGCCTCGGCGCCTACGTCATCCTCGAACAGCTCGGCCGCGGCGGCATGGGCGTCGTGTACCTCGCCGAGCACCAGGAGCTCCGCCGCAAGGTCGCCGTCAAGGTGCTTGTCGTCGGCAAGGACGACGACGCCAAGCTCGCCGCCGAGCGGTTCAACCGCGAGGCCCGCGCCGCCGCCGCCCTCGACCACCCGAACATCGTCCGCATCTTCGACGTGTCCCGCCACGGCGACACACCGTACCTCGTCATGGAGTACGTCGAGGGGGAGACGCTCCAGCAGGTGCTCGACCGCGAGGGGGCGCTGGAGTACGGCGCCGCGGCCGACGCCGTCGCGCAGGCCGCGGCGGGGCTCCAGCACGCCCACGAGAAGGGGTTCGTCCACCGCGACATCAAGCCCGGCAACCTGATGCGCGACAAGACCGGCGTCGTCAAGATTCTCGACATGGGCCTCGCCCGCCTGTCGGCCAGTTCCGAGGACAAGCTGACCGAGCGGCTCGACGCCGGGGCCGTGGTCGGCACCGCCGACTTCATCGCCCCGGAGCAGGCGCTGAACAGCCCGAACGTGGACATCCGGGCCGACATCTACAGCCTCGGGGCGTCGTTCTTCGCGCTGGTGACGGGGAAGCCGCCGTTCGCCGGGAACACCACGCAGAAGCTCCTCCAGCACCAGATGTCGGCGGCGCCGAACGTCGCCACGATGGACGCCTCGCTGCCGAAGGGGCTGGCCGGCGTGGTGGCGAAGATGCTGGCGAAGAAGCCGCAGGACCGGTTCTCGACGCCGGCCGACGTGATCGCCGCGCTGGCCCCGTGGCTCGGCAACAGCTCCCGCGTGATGGCCGGCCTGTCGCGGACGAACCTCGGCGCCGGGGCCGACCTGCACGCCCGCCTCCAGGACCGGGCCGGCAGCACCGGCCGACTGCGGACGCGGGGCGAGGACGCCCTGACCGACTCCGGCGTCGTGAACCCGGCCGACCCCGCCGCCGAGACGTTGGCGATGGCGTCGTCCCGCACCGCCCGGTCGGCGCCGAGCCCGGTCGAGGTCGAGGCCGGCGGGAAGCGGAAGTGGTTCGCGGTCGCGGCCGGGACCGTCGCCGTGGCCGCGTCGCTCGCCGGCATCGCCTTCGCCCTCGGCGCGTTCGACCGCGAGCCGGACCGCGAGATCGTTCAGGTGCCGCCGCCGCCGCTGGTGGCCCCGTCGCCGCCGCCCGACACGACGCCACCGCCGGCGCCGACGCCGACGCCGACGCCGAAGGCCACGACGAAGAAGGCCGACGTGCCGAAGGTCGCCCCCGCGCTCCCCGAGAAGCTGCTGGCCGGGTTCGACCTGACCGGCGTGAAGGTGTTTAACGTCCGCACCGTTCTGGAGGTGAAGGCGAACGGGAGCAAGGAGCCGCGCGAGGTGTCGAGGACCGGCACCGGCACGGCCCCGGCCGGGTGGACGGCGCGGGCGTGGAACAAGGACACGGAGATGGAGTTCTTCGCCGACGCCACCCCGGCGCTGGGCATCCGCAACACCCGCGGCCCCGGCTCGGCGATGCTGTTCACCCCGAAGGTGACGGTGCCGTCCGGGCTGTGCCGCCTCCGGGTGGACTACACGGCTCCGGTCAAGGACCGGGCGGCGCACGTTCGGTTCAAGCCGAACGACACCCGCGGGGCGTGGGACGCCGCGAAGCTGGCGTCAACGCCGGCCGGGGTGTGGAAGTCGGCCGAGTTCGTGCTCGACCTGAAGGGTGCGACTGGCGGCTTCTTCGAGTTCCACAACAACGACACGAACCCGGACGCGGCCCTACGGGTGCGGTCGGTGGTGGTGACGGAGCCGCCGCCGGGCACCGCCCCGACGCCGCTCCCGCCGGCCGGCCAATCTGCCCCGCCGCCGCCGGCGTTCGCCGGGTACACCGAGGGG
>DASPHQ010000503.1:0-4661 GCA_035629595.1 Urbifossiella sp.
CTGGCCCCGTACCTCAGCGGCCGGCTCCTGTGGCCGCACCAGTCGCGCGAGCTGACCGCCTGGGCCCGCCGCGGGCTCGAGCCCGGCACCCCGTTCGCCGATCCCGTGAACGAGCCCGTCGCCGAAACGATCCGCCGCAAGCTCGTCAACCACACGCCGTCGCTGACCGCGCTCGTCGATCAGCTGTGCATCGCCGCGGAGCACGACGTGACCGTGCTGATCGAGGGCGAGACCGGCACCGGCAAGACGTTCCTGGCCCGGCTGATCCACGACGGCTCCCCGCGGCGCGGCAACCGCTTCCTGGTGGTGGCGTGCGGCACGCTGAGCGGCAACCTGATCGCCAGCGAGTTCTTCGGCCACGCCCGCGGGTCGTTCACCGGCGCCGACGGCCCGAAGGTCGGCAAGTTCGCCGCGGCCGGCGACGGCACCCTGCTCCTGGACGAGATCGACACGCTGGGCCTGGACCACCAGGCGAACCTCCTGCGGGTGATCGAGACCGGCGAGTTCGAGCCGGTCGGCAGCAACGAGACGCAGGTCAGCCGGGCACGGGTGATCGCCGCGACGAACTGGAACCTGTCCGACGCGGTCGAGCGCGGCAGCTTCCGCCGCGACCTGTACTACCGCCTCCAGGTGCTGAGCTTTCACCTGCCGCCGCTGCGGCACCGGCCGGAGGACATCGGGCCGCTGGTGCGCGGCATGGTGGCGCGGTACGGCACGAAGTTCGGCAAGCGGCTGTTCGGCGTCTGTCCCGAGGCGATGCGGGCGCTGGAGGGCTACCCGTGGCCGGGAAACATCCGGCAGCTCGAGAACGTGATCCAGCAGGCGGTGCTGACGAGCAGCGGCAATGAGCTGAAGCTGCACCACCTGTCGCCGCTTGTGCACTCGCGGTCGGACGTGACGACGCCGCCGCCGGGCGTGATGACCAACTACGGCGGCACGCTGAAGCAGAGCCGCGAGTCGACGGAGCGGGTGAACATCCTGCGGGCGCTGGAGAAGGCCGGGCAGAGCCGCACCCGCGCCGCCGCGCTGCTCGGGGTGAGCCGGGTGACGTTGTACAAGAAGATGAAGAAGTACGGCCTGTTCACGCGGCCGGAGCCGGTGCCGGGGTTCGAACCGTTCCTGCCGCGCGTCATGGGGTGAGTGGGTTGTTGGCTCGGGACTTGAGGCCGGAGAGCGCTTTGGCTCGCCCCGGCCGAACGACCCATCGCAGCAGCGGCGGGGGCCTAGCGAGCTACGAATTGGGGAAAGCCGTCATGCCCTCGCCGTCTGCTGCAGCGCCAAGTTCGGCCTGCCTAGGTCGCAAGCGCTCGCCCCATCTCGAAGTCGATGTACCTATGCAACGATATCGTAGACCCATCTTTCATAAGTACTCGGCAAGTGCTAAGGAATGGACCGTACGCGGAGGTTCGAACACCAAACAACCCGCGGATTTTTGTCGCCTTGAAAACGCGGTTGCCCCAATAGTGCCCAAAGAAAAAATCCACTTGTACGATGTCGTCAAAGTCGCTCGATTTGTGCCGAATCAGATAGATGAAAATATCAAACTCTTGCGTGGCCTCTTCGGACGGATAGAGAACGTGCGTGACAAACAATCCACGGCACTGCTCGTAAATCGCAGATCGCTCTGCAGCACGATCAGGATTTATGTCGGCTACCTTCTCTTCATTGTTTGAAGCAGTAAGAGACTCCAAGCCAGCGCTTGGGATGTCTTTGGGTGGCTTTGCCACGGAGAGTTTCTTCAAGTCGGGATTAATGGTTGCCACGAAGTGCGCCTCGTCCTTGTAATCTGTCGGCGCATACAGTTTCTTGTGGTGGCAACTCACAAGCCACGCAAACACCCCAAGCACCATGACTGGAAAGACTACCAGGAACCAAATGAGAGGCAATCGCTCACCTGTCTCAGTTTTACCTACGCCAACGACCAAACAGGCAAAGCCGTAGACGAGGACGATGAAGAGCGCGATGATACCAAGCGGATTGCGGGAGAGCCCCTTCGCGGTTTCTCCGAAAGCAGCGACAGGATTTGCCATCCGAGAAACCCCTTCTTGCCGCACTCATGTTTAGTTGGAACAGTCAGAACACGTTCGCTGTAACCGGCTGGTCCACGTAACGCGTCAGCATATACTCTGCCCCCAACAAACGCAACCGAATTCCCTACCGCAGGTAGCGTCGGTCAACAAGGCCGTGGGGCGAGTCGGCGTGCGCGTGCTCTTGCGGCGCGTAACGCGCACACTCGCCGACACTTCCCCTTCCCCGGCTCCGCGGCATCGGGGTAGACTCCGCCGCGCCCACTCGCGGAGGGAGCCACGTCATGTGCGGGATCGTCGGGTTCACCGGCACGCGCGAAGCGTCGCCGGTCCTGCTAGAAGGGCTGCGCCGCCTCGAATACCGCGGCTACGACAGCGCCGGCCTCGTCACCGGCACCGGCGCCGACTTCCACCTGCGGAAGAAGGCCGGCCGCATCGCGGAGCTGGCCCGCGAGGTGACCGCCCGGCCGGCGCCCGGCTGCTACGGCATCAGCCACACGCGCTGGGCCACCCACGGCGGCGCCACCGACCGCAACGCCCACCCGCACCTCAACAGCGACAACGACATCGCCGTCGTCCACAACGGCGTCATCGAGAACTATGCGGCGCTGAAACAGCAGCTCATCGCCGACGGCGTCACCTTCCGCAGCGACACCGACACGGAAGTATTGGCGCACCTCATCGGCCACTGCTACGAGGGCGACCTGCTTCAAGCCGTGTTGCAGGCCACCGCGCTGGTGAAGGGAACCTACGGCCTCGCGGTGATGAGCCGCGCCGAGCCCGGCGTCATCGTCGGCGCCCGGCTCGGCAGCCCGCTCGTCGTCGGCATCGGCGCCGACGGCCACTACCTGGCCTCCGATGCGTCGGCGCTCGCGGGTTTCGCCGAGAAGGTCGTTCACCTCGGCGACCGGCAGGTCGTGCAGCTCGACGAGACGGGGTACGTCGTCCGCACCCGCGACTTCGACACGGTGGACATGCCGGCGCTCGACATCGCCGGCTTCCTCGGCGACGGCGAGTCGGAGCTCGGCGACTTCCCGCACTACATGCTGAAGGAGATTTACGAGCAGCCGGAGGCGCTGGAGAACGCCATGCGCGGCCGGCTCGACGTGGGCGACGCGACGGCCCACTTCGGCGGGCTGAACCTGTCGGCGCAGCAGCTGCGGCAGATCGACCGCGTCATCTTCACCGCCTGCGGCACGAGCTACCACGCGGGGATGGTCGGCGAGTACCTGTTCGAGGAGCTCGCGCGGGTGCCGGCGGAGGTGGAGTACGCCAGCGAGTTCCGCTACCGCAACCCGCCGATCGACCGGAACACGCTGATCTTCGCGATCACCCAGAGCGGCGAGACGGCCGACACGCTGGCGGCGCTCCGCGAGAGCAAGCGGATGGGGCACACCACGCTCGCCATCTGCAACGTCGTCGGCAGCAGCATCGCCCGCGAGGCGGACGGCGGCGTGTACCTCCACGCCGGCCCGGAGGTGGGCGTGGCGAGTACGAAGGCGTTCACCACGCAGTGCGCCGTGCTGACGATGCTGGCCCTCTACCTCGGCCGGTCGCGCCACCTGTCGGCGGCGCAGGGCGAGAAGATCATCGCCGACCTGCAAGCGCTGCCGGACATCTTGCGCGAAACGCTCCGCTGTCACGACCGGGTGAAGGACATCGCCGCGAAGTACGCCGACGCGCGGAACGTGCTGTACCTCGGCCGGCAGTACCTGTACCCCGGCGCGCTTGAGGGTGCCTTGAAGCTGAAGGAGATCAGCTACATCCACGCCGAGGGTTACCCGGCGGCGGAGATGAAGCACGGGCCGATCGCGCTGGTGGACGAGCAGACGCCGAGCGTGTTCCTGGTGCCGCGCGGGGCGGTGTTCGACAAGGTGATGTCGAACATGCAGGAGATCAAGGCCCGCGGCGGCCCGGTGATCGCGGTGGCGAGCCCCGGCGACCGCGAGGTCGCGGCCGTGGCCGACGACGTGATCCCGGTGCCGGACGTGCCCGAGTATCTCCAGCCGATCGTGACGGCGATCCCGCTGCAGCTGCTGGCCTACGAGATCGCGCTGCTGTGCGGCTGCGACGTGGACAAGCCGCGGAACCTGGCGAAGAGCGTGACAGTGGAGTGACCCTACGCCGGCATCTCCGACTGGACGGCCTGAGCCCGGAGGTGGAGGCGGACGTTCAGCGCCAGCCAGCAGTAGCCGGCGGCGAGCCAGCCGACGGCCGACAGCGCGACCATCTGGCGGAGCCAGAAGTATTTCCGCCGGTGCGTCTGGCTGTAGTCGTAGGCGAGCTCCTTCAGCTGGCGGACGTACTCGGCCTTGTCGGCCCGGTCGCTGGCGGCCACGTACTCGGCGGGTGTGGCGTGCTGGACGATCCGGTACTGGTCCACGAGCCCCGGGCCGCGGGTGGCGTTGGTGTGGATGCCGATCGGGTACACGACCCACGCCCCCATCAGGATCGTCACGACCAGCACCCCGCACGCGCCGAGCCCGACCCACCACTCCCACCGCCGGGCGAACAGCGCGTTACGAATGAGGAGCAACAGCCCGCCGATCACCGCGGTGTTCAGGGTCAGGATCCCGACGACCTTCTGGTCGGCCAGTTCCAGGGCGTTGTGAACCTGTTGGGTCACGCCGAACC
>DASPHQ010000504.1:0-4338 GCA_035629595.1 Urbifossiella sp.
ACGCCCTTGTCCTTCTTGTTCAGCGTGATCGCCGACATCGACGGCTGCACCTCGCTCCGCAGGAAGCGCTCCTCATAGAAGCCGGTACCCGCCTCCACGTTCCGCGGCTCGATCTTGCGGTTGCCCACCGTCACCTCGACGAGCGCGTCGGACTTCAGGAGGTTCTCGCCGCGTAGCAGCAGCGCGTAGACCGCGTCGGCGGTGGCCTTCGTGGTCTTCCAGTCCTGCGTCTGCTTCTGCTTGATGAGCCACACCTTGCAGTCCGCGACGGCCTGCTGGTCGTTCATCACCTCGTCGAACGCCTCGATCATCATCGCCTGCGTCTCGATCGGGGCGCGGAACCAGAACTGCTGCAGCTCCAGGTCGCGCCAGAACATCCCCATCTCCTCGTTGCTGACCGACCGCTCCTTGATCGACGCCATGATGCCGCGGGCCGCCGGCAGGTCGTTGACGCGCTTCAGCGCCACCGCGATGTGCGCCTGACTCTGCCGGTGGCCCAGCTGCAGCCAGTACTGCTTCGCCTGCCCGAGCCAGAACGCCCACGCCTGCCGGTGCTCGTTGGCGATCGGCCGGTCGGCGAGGAAGAAGCTGCGGCCGTACAGGTACAGCGCCACCGTCGGCGTCAGGTGGTTCAGCTCCGGGTTGCCGCGGCGCAGGATTTCGCGGTAGTTCGCGTCCATCCAGCGGTCCAGCGCCGTCACCGCCTTCACCGCCGGGGCCACGTCCTGCTTCACGCCGAGGTGCCGCATCCGGCCGTAGCCCGTCGTGATGTACAGCGTCATGTACTCGTTCGGCCGGCCGCCGGGGAACCACGGCCACATCCCGTCCGGGTACTGCATCTCGGCCATGCGGCGGTTCAGCCGGGCCGTCTCCTGGTCGAGCCGGTTGGCGTCGAACAGGATGCCGACGTTCTGCCGCGCCTGCCCCTCCTTCACCGCCTGCCGCACCCACGGCGTCTCTTCGAGCGTCACCGCCTTCAGGTCCGCGTTCTTTTCCAACGGACTCTGCAGCGCCGGGGTGCCCTTCCACAGGTCGAACACGCGGCGGATCTTCGGGTCGCTGTTGGCGATGTGACGGGCGAGGCCGTTGGCGTAGAGGCGGTTGAACGTCTGCTCGCTGCACTCGTGCGGGTACTCCATCAGGTACGGCAGCGCCATTACCGCGTACCACGCCGGCTGGCTCACCATCTGGATCGTGAACGACTGGTGGCGGATGCTGTTCGACCCCGCCGAGTTGCGCAGCCGGGCGAAGTCGAAGTCCTTCTGCCCGGCGTTGCGGATCGGCAGCGGCATCGACTCCACGACCAGCACCTTGCGGCTCAGCACCGGCACCACGCCTTCCTCGCCGTCCGAGTGGCGGTCGCTGGCGGCGACGGCCTTGAACGTCAGCGGGCCGACGCCTTCCGGCACCGTGAGCTTCCAGCTGAACGTCTTCGACTCGCCGGCCGGCAGGTCGAACGCCTGTTCGGCGCCGGCGATGCCGAGCTCGGCGTCCTGCGCCTGGTCGGTGCGGGCGTCGCGGACGGTCAGCCGCACCTTCCCCTGCTGCCGCGTCGCGGACGTGTTCGACACTTTGACCGGGTACTCGAGCACGTCGCCCTCGCGGAGGAAGCGCGGCGGGTTCGGCTGCACCATCAGCTCCTTCGACGTGACCAGCTCGTCCGAGAGGAAGCCGCTGCGGAGGTCGCGGTCGTGGGCGATGCCCATGAACCGCCACGTCGTCAGCGCCTCGGGCATGGTGAACTCCATGCGGACGACGCCCTCCGCGTCGGAGACGAGGTGCGGGAAGAAGAACGCCGTCTCGTTCAGGTTGGTGCGGGCGGCGACCTTCGACAGGTCGGGTTCGGACGGTCCGCCGGGGGCGCCGCCGGCGTTCTTGCGGTCGGCGAGGCCGTCGGCCGGAGCGGCGGCGAACTGGGCCTCCATCGGCATCGAGCCGGGGGGGCCGGCGGGGCCGGGCGGGGGCGGGGACGCGGCCGGCATCACCATCGTCGGCACCGGCATCCCGTCGCCGCGGCCGCCGCGGGTGTACCCATACGCGAACTGATTCGCCGCCCAGGCGTTGCCGAGCCCCTGGGAGAAGTAGTCGTAGCCCTGGTAGTTCGTGGTCAGCTCGGGCGGCAGCCCGCGGTACGTGAGCAAAACGCCGACGTGCCGCGACGGCCAGTTGCCGTACAGGTGCTGCAGGTGCTTCGGCACGTTCTCGAACTGCTGATGCACCCGCGAGTGGTCCTGCCGGAACTGGCCGATGGCCTGCTGCCAGTGGTGCGGCCGGTACGCGTCCAGCGACTTGTCGTACAGCGTCGCCGCCATCTCCGCCGCGGCCCGCTTGGCGTCAGGGCCGGTGACGACCGCGGTGAACGTCTCGCGCTTGCCGGGCTCCAGCTTGTTGCGGAACGTCTCCCACTTCACCGTGAACTGTTTGTTCGTCCACGGCACGTCCACGTGCCGCGACTCCAGGTAGCCGCGGTTCTCGCGGACGTACGTCGTGCGCACGGTGAACCCGCCGCGCATGTCCTCGGTCACCGGCACGGTCAGCGTCGTCTGCGTCTTGGCGGCGTCGGTCCAGAAGGCGTGGAGCGTCTTGCCGCGGTGCTCGACCTCGACGAACGCCCGGCCGCTCTCGTAGCCGGTGCCCCAGTACAGGGTGAAGATGCCGCCCGGCTCGACCTTCCAGCTCGGCGACGACACCACGTTCGTCAGCGGCACGTTCAGCTTGTCCGCGGACGGGGCCAGCACGAGCAGCTGCGCCTTCCCCGTCACCGCCTTGCCGAAGGCGTCCTTCGTCTCGACGATCACGCGGTAGATGCCGGCGGGCAACTTGGCGTCGAGCGTGGCCTTCCCCTTGCCGTCGGTCTTGAAGTCGGCGGCGTGCGCGACCTCGCCGAGCTCCCAGCTCACCGGCTTGGTCGGGTCGGGCCGCGGGGCGACGCCGACCATCCCGGGGTAGCGCCAGAAGCCGCCTTGCAGGTCGGCGCGGGCCGGCCGCTCGGGGGTCTTCAGCCGGTACACCTTCACGGTGCCCGCGGCCTCGCGGCCGGCGCCGTCCAGGCTGGCGATGCCGACCGTCAGCTTCACGGGGGCGTCGGCAGTCTGCCACTCGCTCGCGGTCACGGTGGCGCGGAGCGCGACGTAACCCACCTCCACGCTCTGGGTGCCGACGCGCGTCTCGCCGGTGGTGTCGGTCACCTCCGCGGTGACGGTGTAGCGGAACGTCGGCTCGTCGCTCTCGGGGACGCTCCGGTCCGGCGCCGCGGTGAACGGCACGGTGAAGCTGCCGTCGGGTTCGGTGACGAGGGTGCCGTGGGCGATCTCCTGGGCCGGCTGGCGCGGCACCGGCCGCCACCAGCAGTACTCGAAGAACCAGCTCGGGTAGCGCACCTCGCGGACGACGCGGTACTTCACCCGCGCCCCGCCGACGGCGGCGCCGGTGTACGCGGCCGCCTTGCCGGGCACCTTCACCTCGGCGCCGAGCTTCGCGGCCTCGCGCGGCGGCTCGGTCGTGACCAGGAATTTGGGCCGCTTGTACTCCTCGACGGCGATCTGCGTGGCCCCCTGCGGCCCGCCCGGGGTGTGGATCGTCATGCGGCCGGTGAGCCGGTCGCGCGGCGCCGTGAAGCTGCCGGAGAACGAGCCGTGTTCGTTCGTGCGCACCTGGAGCTTGGCGACCTCCTGCCCGTTCACGTCGCTGAACACGACGGTCACGTCGCGGTTGGGGATGGCCTCGTACTTGTCGGCCGCGTGGTCGGTGCGGAAGCAGACGCCGCGGAACTGGATGGTCTGGCCGGGCCGGTAGAGCGAGCGGTCGGTGAAGAACACCGTCTGCTCGTGCGGCCGCGGGGTGAAGTCGTGCTGGTGGAGGAAGAAGTCGTGGGCGCTGGCGAGCTGCTGGTTCCCGTGCGTGGCGACGACGAGGTAGCCGTGCTGCTGGCGGCCGGCGAGGGCGTACATGCCGTTGCGGTCGGTGGCGGCGGTGTCGCCGGCGTCCCACCCGCCCTGCGGCCGGCGGTGCCAGATTTGGACCCGCGCGCCTTCCACGGGCGTGCCGGGGTTCCCCTTCAGCACGAACCCGCCGACGCGGAGGGTGCCCTGCTCCTGCCGGGTGACGACGGCCAGGTCGCTCACCCACACGTCGGTGAAGGTGACGACGTTGTCGTTACCGCCGAAGTTGGCGTCGGGGCTGGCGATGAGGAAGTAGAAGCCGGGGGCGACGCCCTTCGGCGCCGGGAACGATTCGGTGCGCTCGTTGTAGTCGGGCGTCGGCGGCAGTTCGCGGGTGAACGCGAGCTCGGCCTTCTGGGCGAGGAGGGCAGCCCGCTCGGCCTCGTTGATCAGTTGC
>DASPHQ010000505.1:0-7790 GCA_035629595.1 Urbifossiella sp.
GCCATCATGCGGGCGTTCGTGGCCCAGTTCGTCGGCAGCACGATCAGGTCGGCCCCGAGCAGCGTCAGCACCCGTGCCGACTCGGGGAAGCTGCCGTCGAAGCAGATGTTCATGCCGAGCCGGAGGCCGCCGAGGTCGTGGACGGCGAACGGCCGGTCGCCGGGGTCGGTGAACCGGTCGGCGCCGAGGCACGGCAGGTGGAGCTTGCGGTAACTGGCGGCGAGCCCGTCGGGGCCGACGAGGGCGCAGGCGTTGAACAGCTTCCCGGTCGCCGGGTCGTGCTCGATCAGGCCGAACACGGCCCACACCTTCCGCCGGGCGCACGCCTCCGCCACCGCATCCGTCGCCGGGCCGGGGATGGTCTGCGCGACGGCGCGCACGGCGTCGCGCGAGTCGAACCCGTAGCCGGTGAGGACGCACTCGGGGAAGACGACGAGCCGGGCGCCGCGGTCGGCGGCGGCGTCGAGCCGGGCCACGACCGCGGCGAGGTTCGCGGCCGGGTCGGCGAGGCGGCAGTCCATCTGCACCCCGGCCACGGTCCAGGTGTCGGCCATCGCTGCGTTCCCCCCGGCGGGCGACGGCCGCTACCGCGCTACCGTTCGCCCGCGCGTCCGGTATACACTCACCTCCCATGACCGACCACGCCGCGCTCCTCGCCGCCGTCTGCGACCGCCCGGACGACGACACCCCGCGCCTCGTCTTCGCCGACCTCCTCGACGACGACGGCGACGCGGCCCGCGCCGCGTTCGTGCGCACGCAGGTCGAACTCGCCCGCACCCCCGACCACCACCCGCTGTGGGCGAAGTGCCGCCACCTCGACCCCGACGTGTTCCGCGGCTGGGGCATGGCCCACACCCTCCCGAAGCCGCTCCCCGACGGCCTCACCTGGCGCACCCACCAGTTCCGCCGCGGCTTCCCCTGGCTCGTCGGCGCCCTCTCCGCCGAGGCCGTCGCCGCCGGCGGTGACATCCTGCTGTCAGTCGCCCCCGTGCAGGCGGTCGCCTTCGACGACCGCGCCCGGCCGAACCTGGCGGAACTCGCCACCGCCCCGGTGCTGGCCCGCCTCTGCCGGCTGGAGTTCACCACCTTCCCCCTCGACGCCGACGACCTCCGCCCGCTCGTCCGCTCGCCGCACGCCGGCGGCCTCGACGAACTCGCGTTCGAGCACCAGGGCATCTCGCCCGAGGGGTTGGCGGTGCTGGCCGCGTCCGACCTGTTCCCCCGGCTGCGGGCACTGGCGCTCCACAACAACGCGCTGCCGCCGGCCCTGCTGGTGGACGCCCTCGCCGCGGCCGACCGCCCCGGCCAGCTGCGGCACCTCACGCTGTCGCTGGCCGACCTGCCGGCCGCGGACGCCGCCCACCTGTTCGCGCTGCCGCTGATGCGGACCGTCGAGCGCCTCGACCTGAGCGAGAACAAGGGGCTGAAGTCCGACGGCGTCGCGGCGCTGGTCGAGAGCGGGGTGGTGAAGCGGCTCGAGGTGCTGGAACTGGCCGGCACGCTCCCCGGCGTGCCGGGGGTGAAGGCGCTGACGGCGACCGGCGGGCTGGCGAACGTGCGGCGGCTCGACCTGTCGGACAACCGGCTGGGGCCGACCGCGGTGCGGGTGCTGGCCGAGAGCCGGAACGTCCGCGGGCTGCGGGTGCTGGACCTGTCGGGGAACCCGGTCGAGGACCGCGGGGCGGAGGCGCTGGCCGCGAGCCGGCACCTCGCGGGGCTGGTGGAATTGAACCTGAAGGACTGCGGCATCACCGACGCGGGGGCGTTGGCGCTGGCGGAGTCGCCGCACCTCGCGGAGCTGGTGCGGCTGGAGCTGCGCGACCGCGGCGCCGCGGCCCGGCCGCTGGGCGCGGAGGCGCGGCGGGCGCTGGCGGAACGGTTCGGGCGGGCGGTGTCGTACAACGAGGGGTAACGAGCCCGGCGAGCCGACCGCCGTGAGGCGGCGGGTGACGCTCAAGTATCGCGTCACCCGCCGCCTCACGGCGGTCGGCTCGCCCGTCCCCACAGCGCACCCCGATGCCCGAGCCGTACCGCAACGTCTACTCCTGGGTCTGGCCGGCCGCGGTCCACCGCCGCCTCCACCGCGTCCTCGTCGTCTCCACCGCGTACACCGCCGCGGTCTACTTCCTGTTCCCGAACACCACCGCCGCCGAGATCGGCTGGCTGACGGTCACCAGCACCGTCAACGGCCTCGTCCTCGGCGCCCTCATCGGGTTCCGCACGAAGGCCGCGTACGACCGGTGGTGGGAGGGGCGCTGCCTGTGGGGCGAACTCACCAACCACAGCCGCAACCTCTGCCTGAAGGCCGTCCGCCTCGCCGACCCGCCCGCGGCCGACCGGCGCGAGCTGTTCCGCCTCGTCGGCGGCTTCCCGTTCGCGCTCATGCGGCACCTACGCGAGGGGCTGAAGCTGCAGGAGGTGTCCGGGTTCGAGAAGGATCCGGCGACGCCGGCCCACATCCCCGCGGAGCTGGCGGGGCGGGTGTTCGGGCTGATCCGCCGGTGGAAGGACGAGGGGCGGATCGACGGGTTCGGGCAGCTGGCGCTCGACCCGCACGCGGCGGCGTACATGAACGTCTGCGGGGCGTGCGAGAAGGTGCGAAACACGCCGCTGCCGGGGACGTTCCTGGCGCTGCTGCGGCACGGGCTGCTGATCAGCTTCCTTCTGCTGCCGTGGCACCTGGTACACGTCCTCGGGGCGTGGGCGATGCTGGTGCAGGCGGTGATCGTGTACTTCATGCTGGGGATCGAGCTGACCGCGGAGGAGGTGGAGCAGCCGTTCGCCTACGACCCGGACGACCTGCCGCTGGAGGAGTTCTGCGCCACCGTGCGGAAGAACGCCGCCGAGTTGCTGGGGGTGGACGACGCAGGCTGAGCGCCCGCCCGTCGTGCGGAGGGTGGACTTCGCACGGTTGTCGGGAATGAAGGGATTGTGCAGATTCTGTGAGTTTTTCCGTTGCGGGCCGAATCCGGCCCATTCATACTGCCTCCGACGTTTGTACTTTTTTGCACGGAACTGCACCATGACCCACCGCCTCTCCCGGTGGCTGCCGCGGTCCCTCCGCGCCACGCCGTCCCGCCCGATCCGCCGCACCCGCCTCGGCGTCGCCGAACTCGAGGACCGCACCGTACCGGCCGCCCCGGTCGCCGGCGTTCTCGCTCCCGCCCCGCTCCTTCCATCCGACCTGACGGTCGTCGCGTCGGGAACCCAAAACTTCTCCCCCGCGCCGGCGGCGTTCGACGGCACCCGCTCCCTGTCGGTGTGGTCGCAGGACGGAGACATCTACGGGATGTTTCTCACTACGGCCGGTGGTCTCGAAGGCCCCCCGTGTTGATCGCCCAGCACCCGAACGGCCTTTACGAACCGGTGGTCGCGTTCAACGGAACCAACTACCTGGTCGCCTGGACTGACAACGGCACGATCGGCGCCCGGCTCGTCTCCCCCTCGGGCCAGCTACTCGGGGCGGAACTGGTGGTCGCCAACGCCGCCGGCAACCGGGGCTCGCCGTCGGTCGCGTCCGACGGCTCCGGGTTCCTGGTCGTCTGGCACGACAACCGGGACCACGTGACGAACTCCTACGATGTCTACGGCCAGCGGGTCGCGGGGGCCGGGGCCGCGGCGGCGGTCGGCGGGAACGTCCGGATCTCCCCGGCCGCGGGGGTGCAGTTGTACCCGGCGGTCGGGTACGGGGGGGGACGTACCTCGTCACCTGGACCCACAGCCCGGCCTCGAACGCCGAGACCGACGTGGCCGGGGCGCTGGTCACGCCGGGCGGGGTGGTGTCCACGCCAGTCGCGGTCAGCACCGCACCGGGCCGGCAGGCCGAGCGCCCGGCCGGGATCAGCTACGGGGCGGGGAGCTTCCTTGTCGTGTTCGACGACTTCCGCACCGGCGCCAACCGGGTGACCGGGGTGCGGGTCACCCCCGCCGGCGCCCTGCTCGACGGCCCGGCCCCGACCGGCGGGATCGACGTCGGCGGGCCGGCCATCAGCGCGCCGTCGCGGCCGGCCGCCGCCTTCACCGGCACCGAGTGGGTGGTGGCGTGGGGGAGCGGGCGGATCACCGCGGCCCGCGTCCTCGCCGACGGGACGGTCCCCTTCACCGGCTCCCTGCTGACCGCCACCGGCGTCGGCTCCCAGTGGGATCCCGCCCTCGCGTTCGACGGCACGAACGTGCTGGCCACCTGGCATGGGGGCACCAGCTCGCCCCGGTACGCCCAGCTGGTGAACCTCGTGGCCCGGCCCCAGACGTTCACGACGTTCGAGGACATAGCCGCGGCGGTGCCGGTGGGCGCCACCGACGCCGACGGCGACCCGCTGACGTACGTGATCGTCGCGCCCCCCGCCCACGGCACCCTCTCGGGGGCCGGCCCGGCCTTCACCTACACCCCGGCGCCGAACTACTCCGGCCCCGACGGCTTCACCTACCGGGTGAACGACGGGGCGGCCGACAGCAACGTCGCGGCCGTCACCCTCACCGTGTTCCCCGTCAACGATTCGCCCGTCAACTCCGTCCCCGGGCCGCAGGTGATCGACGAGGACACGACCCTCCGGTTCTCCGCGGCGGCCGGGAACGCGATCACCGTCTCGGACGTGGACGCCTTCAACAACCGGCTTCGGGTGAATGTCTTCGTCACCTCACTCAACCCCCTCGCGCTCCCCGGGACGCTGTGGGTCGGCGACCTGACCGGCGTCACCCTCGACGTGTACCCGAACGGCTCGCAGAGCCTCTACCTGTCGGGCACGATCCCAGCCCTGAACGCCGCCCTGGCGACGCTGGAGTACCGGCCGCCGGCAGACTTCAACGGGCCGGTGCAGGTCACGGTAGCGGCCAACGACGGCGGCCCGGTCGGCCCGATCACCCCGTCGTGGGGCTCGCCCTACGACACCGACACGTTTGCCGTCACCGTCGCCCCGGTGAACGACGTGCCGACGCTCGAGAGCACCTTCAACCACTCGACGGCCGAGGACGCGCCACTCGTCTTCACCCGGCCGGAGTGGATGACGATCGGCCGGGACGCCGACGGGGACGCGCTCGCCGTCGTACTCGAGACCGGCGTGCAGCACGGCACGCTCGACCTCCTGCCGGACGGATCGTACACCTACACCCCGGACGCCAACTACTTCGGGCCGGACGGGTTCACCTTCCGGGTGACCGACGGCACGGCCGTGTCGGCCGACGTGGGCACCGTCGACATCAACGTCTATGCCGTGAACGACCCGCCGGTCGCCGGCGACGACGCCTTCGCCACGGACGAGGAAGTGCCCCTCTCGGGGAACCTGTTCGGCAACGACAGCGACCCGGTCGAGGGCGACCCGCTCGTCTACTGGACGATCGCGTACTACCCGGTGGGCGGGACGATCGGCACTGCCCCGGACGGCTCGTTCACGTACTACCCCTACCCCGACTACTTCGGCACCGACACGTTCGCCTACAACGCCTACGACGCCTTCGACGGCACCTACTCGAACACCGCGATCGTGACCATCACCGTGGCCGGCACGCCCGACGCGCCGGTCGCCGTCGGCGACGGGTACGCGGTCGCGGCCGGCGGCACCCTCGTCGTCGCGGCGCCCGACGGCTTGGTCGTCAACGACTTCGACATCGACCAGGACGCGGTCGGGGCGGTGGTCGAGGCCGGGCCGGCGCACGGTACCCTGACGCTGAACGCCGACGGGTCGTTCGAGTACACCCCGGACATTGCCTACTCCGGCATCGACACCTTCACCTACCGCGCCACCGACGGCACGCTCGAGTCCGAGCCGGCGGCGGTGGAGATCGTCGTCGGCACGCAGGCGGTCACCACGCTGCTCGACGTGGTGGACGCCGGCGACGGCGTGGTGTCGCTCCGCGAGGCGATCGAGGCCGCGAACGCGACGCCCGGCCCGGACCTCATCGGGTTCAGCGTCCGCGGGTTCATCGACGTGGCCGGCCCGTTGCCGGCGCTGAGCGACGCCACCGGCGGCACCGCGATCGTCGGGTACGTCCCGGCCGGGATGCCGCCGGCGGTCGGAGTGCGCGGGCCGAACGCCGGCGACGGTTTCACCATCACATCGGCGGGGAACGTCATCCGCGGGCTGATGATCGGCTCGTTCGACACGGCGATTCGCATTTCCGGTCCCGGCGCGAGCGGGAACGTGATCGCCGGCAACTCCATCGGCGTGATGCACGACCCGGAGCGCGGCGCCGCCGCCGATCTCACGAACTGGGGGGCGGGCATCGTCATCGAAGACGCCCCGAACAACCGCGTCGGCTCGGCCGGGGTCGACGGCCGGGCGGGGCGGAACCTCATCGGGTACAACCAGGGCGGCGGCGTCCTCGTCACCGGCACCGGGGCCACCGGGAACGTCGTCGCCGGGAACGACATCGGCGGCACGCGGATGACCGAGGAGTGGGCCGGGTTCTGGGACTACCACGGGTTCAGCAACGGCGGCGCCGGCATCACGATCGAGTCAGTCGGGAACACCGTCGGCGGCACCGGCGTGGACGAGGACAACCTCGTCGTCGAGAACGGCCAGGGGATCGTGGTCCGCGGCGCGGGCGCGGTCGGGAATCGCGTCGTCGGCAACGCCGTGTTCAACAACTACGACACCGGCGTGAGCATCGACAACGCCCCCGGCACGGAGGTGGGCGGCACCGCGGCCGGCGCGGGGAACGTGATCTCGGCCAACGGCAACTGGGGCGTGTTCGTCACCGGGGCGGACGCGGCGGGCACGCTGATCCTCGGCAACGTCATCGGCACCGACCCGGAGGGGGCCGGGGACTACGGCAACGGGAACGACGGCGTCTACGTCCTGGACGCCCCCGGCACGGTGGTCGGCGCCCCGGGGGCCGGTAACCACATCGCCGCCAACTCGGGTAACGGCGTCCGTGTCGAGGGAGCGACCGCGGCGGGGACGGTGATCGAGGCCAACGTCATCGGCGTGGCGTTCGACCCGGCCGGCGAGGTGTCGCTGCGGAACTGGGCCGGCGGCGTCGTCGTCACCGAGGCCCCGGCCACGCAGATCATCGGGAACCTGATCTCGGGCAACACGGACGGCTACGGCGTCTGGATCGAGGGGCTCGGCTCGACCAACGCCGTCGTCCGCGGCAACACGATCGGCACCGACTCGACCGGGCAGTTCGCCATCGGCAACTCCAGCGGCGTTACCGTCTCCGGCGCCCCCGGGGCGGTGGTCGAGGACAACCTGATCTCCGGCAACGAGAACGGGCTCGCCGTCACCATCGACGGGCTCTTCCTCTTCGTCGTCGACGAGTCCTACGCGCCGTACGCCCACGTCCGCGGCAACACGATCGGCACCGACTCGACCGGCCAGTTCGCCATCCCCAACCTCGACGGGGTTTCCGTCGCCAGCGCCCCGGCGGTGCAGGTCCTCGGGAACCTGATCTCGGGCAACCACTACTCCGCCGTGTTCGTCAGCGGCTACGTGGGCACGAGCGCGGTGATCCAGGGGAACCTCATCGGCACCGACCGGACCGGCCTGCTCCCAATCCCGAACGGGGACTACGGCGCGTCGTCTGTGGTGATCGACTACCAGGCGTCCGCCGTGGTCGGCGGGGCCGGGCCGGGCGAGGGGAACGTGATCGGCGCCAGTGCCGGGTACGTCGAGGTCGTGTCCGCGACGGACCGGGACGTGACCATCGCCGGGAACATGATCGGCGTCGGGGCCGACGGCGTCACCCCGTTGTACGGCCTGTCCGGGGGCATCGAAATCTTCGCCAACTACTCGTTCTACACCGACCCGGCGGTGTTCGTGATCGGCGGCTCCGAGCCGGGCGCGGGGAACGTC
>DASPHQ010000506.1:0-6648 GCA_035629595.1 Urbifossiella sp.
GGCGGCGCCTAAGGGGGCCACATTGAAGGTCTGGGACATTCCCTCGGGACGACTGTTATTTGACCTCGATCCGAGGGGGGAACACCATCAGGCTCCCGTTCGAGCGGTGGCGTTCAGCCCGGACGGTTCGCTCGTCGTCAGCGGGGCCACGTTGCACCACTACCCTGTGAACTCATTCAGAGAGATCGTGGTGTGGAATGCGCAATCGGGGGCCGCTCTTTGGCGGAAGAAGGAAGACCGCGGTCATCGGAACAGTTCGGTGGCTTTCAGCCCCGACGGGACGGTCGTCGCTCTGGCGACCGATGGGGCGGCGACCCGGTGTTGGGACGCTCGCACGGGCGCGGACCGGGGGAGGGTGTAAGAAAGAGGGGGGCCGGGTTACGTTCAGCCCGGACGGCTCGCGTCTGCTCCATGAGGAGGTCTTGGTCACGATCTGGGACTACCGCACCGAGAAGCAGGAAATCCCGCCCGGCGTCGGTACCGAGGTTGATGCGATCCGCCATACCGTTCAGGTGTCAGGCGCCCTCTACCTGTACGGCTCGTCCACGCGTGACAAGACCGTGCTGGTCCAGCGTTACGGCGAGGAGCCGTGGGCGCCGGCCGTCCGGGAGGGGGAACCGGCTCGCGGGAAGATCGGGGCCGTCAGCCCGAATCGAACCCGGATCGCCACCAGAAAGGTCGCGAACGAGGTGTGTGTATGGGACGTCGGGACGGGCAAGGCGACACCCCTTGCCGTCGATGACGCCGCGGGCAACGTCAAGATGTCCTTCAGCCCGGACGGCAGCTACCTCGCGACCAACGACGGCGGTCGGGTTTTCGACTCTGCTACGGGTCAGGAACTGTTGGCGGTGAGTCGTCTTCCCATGGCCGACTTCGTGATCTCCTCGGACGGCTCCCGGATGGCGACCGCCCACTCTTCCGGCGAAGTGTCGGTCTGGGACCCCCGGCCGCGGCGCGCCGTAATCCGGCTCGACGGGCCCAGCCGGCACCAATCCCCCGTCAGGTGTCTCGCATTCGATCGCTCTGGCGCCCGCTTGGTAACGGGTGATGACGAGGAGAACGCCCGTATCTGGGACGCCACCACCGGGGATAATCTCCACGCCCAAGGTGAGATTAACAAATCAAAAGTGCCGCTACTTGGCGCGGTCTTCCACCGAGACGGGACGCGGGTCTCGTTCGCAACTGGGAAGGAGGGGGTACTCGAATGGGAATACGGTCGCCGTCAGGCGACCGTTCGAGTCGATGAAGTTGTTTCCCCCATGTACAGCACCGTCGCCCTCGGCCCGGATGGGCTCACCGTCGCCGGCTTCCAGGGGCTAAAGGGGCCTGCCGTCCGCGTCAGGGGCGCTGGGTCCGACTCGGGGGTCTTTTTGAAGGGACACAAGGAGGCTACTGGGGCAGTCGCGTTCTCCGCCGACGGCTCACGAATCGTAACCGCATCGGACGATCGGACGATCCGGGTGTGGGAGGTCGCGTCGGGACGCCAACTGGTCGCCCCCCTTGAGGGGCCTGCCAAGCCGACCGCCATTGCATTCGACCGCGACGGGCACTGCGTCGCAGTCGCCTCGAACGACGGCGCAGTCCGCGTCTGGGACCTGACGACCCGTAAGCGGATCACGATGGAGTGGGGTCAAACGGGGGCGGTTTCGGGGGTGGCGTTCAGCAAGAGCGGCGAGCGCCTCGCCGCGGCCACACTCGATGGCACTGTCCGGGTGTGGGACACGCGGACCGGCCTGGAGACGTTGGCCCTCCGGGGCGAACCAGGTGACGCCTTCGTCAGCGTCGCCTTCAGCCCCGACGGGCACCGGCTCGCGGCCGGGTCCGGGAAGGGGAGCGTGTTGATTTGGGACGGACGTCCGAAGCCGTGACCAGTCGTCACGACCTGCCGTCAACCACACCCGGGATCGGATACAGGTAGTATGACTCCGCCAGATTCCACGGCACCACGGCGGGACAACCAGTCGCCACTCCGGCGGCAGGTCCAGCGGCTCCGGGCCGCGGTGTACGCGCAGCCGGACCCGACCGCGAACCCGGACCTGCTCGCAGAACTTTCCCTGGCGGAAGGCGCACTCCGAGCCGAGGAGGCCGCCGCAGGCCCGGTGCCGACCGATGCGCCGGCCGCCGTCGCACCGGCGGGGCGGATGCTCGGCCCGAACTCGACCCAGCTCAAGGTCGAGCCGACGCTCAACATGCACCCGGTACCGACCGCCATCTACCCGCTCCTCGACCCGGACACCGACCCGCTCCTCACAGTCGCCGTCAGCAACCTGTCCCTCAACGCCGGCGTCAAGCGGGTGTGCGTCCGCGCCTGGATCGAGGGGCTGTCCGCCGAGTGCGTGCGGACGGTCGAGCTGCCGCGCGGGGCGAAGGCGCCGGTCGTGCTCAAGCTCCTCCCGCTCCTGTTCCCCGAGCGCGTCCGGCTCGTCACCGAGGTGCAGCGGGCGACCCTCCACCTCCGGGTCGACGACCTCGACGGCAAGCCCGAGTCGCACGACACGTTCCCGCTCGTGCTGCTGGCCCGGACGTCCGGGTTCAACGCCGCCGCCGACCCGGCCACCGGGCTGTCGAAGGACCTGACGCACTACTACGGCTCGTGGGTCACGCCGTACGCCGAGCCGGTGCAGGCTCTGCTGCGGGTCGCCGCCGGGTTCGCCCCCGCGGGCCAGCTGTTGGGCTACCTCCGCGGCGGCGGCGGCCGCGTCCGCGATCAGGTGGCGGCCGTGTACCGGGCCTTGAAGGAGCACGGGGTGGCATACGTCCACTCGGTCACCGACTACGGCGCCCCGCGCGGGACGGTCACCCAGCGGACCCGCCTCCCCCGCGAGGCCCTCGACCGGAAGAGCGCCAACTGCATCGACGGGGCGGTCCTATTCGCCAGCCTCCTGGAAGGCGCGTCGCTCAACGCCGCGCTCCTCCTGGTCCCGGGGCACGCGCTGGCCGGGTGGGAGGCGGCCGACGGCTCCGGCGAGTGGCGGTTCGTCGAGACGACGATGGTCGGCACGGACGACTTCGACGCCGCCTGCGCGTCCGGCCAGCGGCAGTACGAGAAGAACCGCGAGATGTACCCGGAGTCGCTGCGGCTCCACCCGCTCGCCGCTCTCCGCGACCGCGGCATCTGGCCGATGGAATGATCACCCCCGGAGCCCGCCAGTGAGCGACACCCTGGTCCACCTGAACGGCATCAACGCCCTCACCGGCGAGCCGCTCGTCGCGCCGATGTCGCTCGACGACGCCGAGCGGCAGGCCCGCGGCGAATCCGCCCCCGGCTGGGCCGGCTGGCTGCGCAAGCTCGCCGCCCGGCTCGTCAGCCGCCCGTT
Source organism: Urbifossiella sp. (assembly GCA_035629595.1). Lineage (GTDB taxonomy): Bacteria > Planctomycetota > Planctomycetia > Gemmatales > Gemmataceae > Urbifossiella. The sequence continues at coordinate 3,318 of DASPHQ010000506.1, forward strand.
CGCGCTGCCGGCCGAGGTGAGCGACCCGAACGACCTCGCCCAGGTCGGCTGGGGGGTGGTGTTCGCGGCCGACACGCCGGCCGAGGTCCGCGCCGCCCTCCGGCCGCTGCTCGACCGCCGGGCGGGGCAGGCCGGGCGGCTGTACAAGGAGTTCGACCACCGGCCCGGCGAGGAGCGCGAGGCGTGGCTCGGCCGGCACAAGGTCCACGGCGCCGACGTGGAGCCCGAACGGGTGCCGTACTTCCTCCTCCTCGTCGGCGACCCCGTTAGCATCCCCTTCGAGTTCCAGTGCCTCCTCGACATCGACTACGTCGTCGGCCGGCTCACGTTCGACCCCCCCGAGGAGTACGCGAGCTACGCCACGGCGGTGGTCGAATACGAGACGGCGGCCGCGCCCCCGACCGCCCGCGAGGTGCTGTACTGGGGCACCCGCCACCCGCTCGACCGCGCCACCCAACTGAGCGCCGATAAGCTCGTCGCCCCGCTCAATGCCGCCGGCGCGAACCCCGGCGACCCGTCCGTCGCGGCGAAGTATGGGTTCGCGTCGCGCTGCCTTCTCGCGGCCGATGCTACGCGCACGAACCTCTTGGAGGCGCTGCACGCCCGGTCGGGACCGGCGCCGGCGCTGCTGTTCACCGCGTCGCACGGCATGGGCGGCTGGCCGAAGGGCGACCCGCGCGAACGTACCGCCAACGGCGCGCTGCTGTGCCAGGACTGGCCGGGCGTCGGCCCGGTGAAGCCGGAACAGTACCTCACCGCGGCCGAGGTCGAGTCGGACGCACGGCTGTTGGGGCGGGTGGTGTTCCTGTTCGCGTGCTACGGCGCCGGCACGCCGCGGCACGACGCGTTCCTCAAGAATCCCACGGGCGGGCCGCTGGAGGTCGCGGAGGCACCGTTCGTGTCGGCGCTCGCGAAGCGGCTGCTCGCGGGAGGGGCGCTAGCGGTGGTCGGGCACGTGGAGCGGGCGTGGGGCTACTCGCTGGCGGACGCCAAGGCGGGTGCGCAGATCCAGCCGTTCCGCAACCTGATGGTGCGGCTGCTCCGGGGCGAGCGGGTGGGGCAGGCGACGCTCGACTTCAGCCGCCGGTACGCGACGTACTCGGCCGAGCTGCTGACGATGCTGGACCCGAGCCGGCCGGCGGCGGTGAAGCCGGCGGCGGCGGAGCTGGTGAATCGGTGGGTGGAGCGGAACGACGCGCAGTACTACGTCGTTCTCGGCGACCCGGCCGCCCGACTCCGAGTCGAGGACACGCGGTAGCCTGTTGGCCCGACCTCGTACCGAATGACTGCAATGGCGAGCATCCAGAAATGTGCCCGCACCTCCTGAAGCACCAATTGTGCCGTCCGAAATGACCGTACGGCCGATCGGTCCAGTCCCGCTACCTCTGCCGGATCCGCCGGAATGCAAGCACGAACGGCCCGATAATAGCAGTCAGTCCGAATAGCACAGCCGACCCGGCCCACACGAGGTTGGTCTTCATCTCCTCGACCGGGGCGAACGCGACCTCCTCCGGCACCTGCACGACGAACCCCCACGCCCGGTCCTTCAACATCGGGTAGGTGCTGTGCGCGTATGGGTGGAACAGGAGCGTTTGCGCCAACATCGTCGGTGCGTCCTTCCCGGCCGCCAGCGCGACCGGGTCGGTGTACCGATCCTCGTCGCTCCGCATGCCGGCGTCGGCGCTGGCCCACGGCACCAGGTCGTCCGGGCGCATCCCCCGCCGCGCGGCTTCGGCGCGGGCCAGCGCGGTCAGGTCGTCCGGGTCGCGGAAGTTGCCGGCCTTCGCGTCGTTCGCCAGATGCTCCATCCCGTACTCGTGCCACGCCCAGCAGCCGCGGTCGTTCACCACGTACGCGCCGAGCGCCTTCGCCACCTCCTGCCCCTCCCGGAGCTCGCTGTCCGGCATGTCGATCGGCTTGCGGAGGTGCTCGTCCACGTGGAGCGAGACGGACAGGAGGGCGACCACCCGCCGGTCTGCCGACCACACCGGGGTGACCACGTCGAGCCGCCAACTCCCGTCCTGTTCTGACTGGTACGGGTGCGACACGTTCGTGCGGCGGACCACCGGATGCGGTCGGTCCTTCCGCTTGAAGTCGTTGCCGGCCCCATTGAAGTAGTCGCGGAACGACCAGTCGGTCCGGTAGTTGGCGGGCTGCGCCGCCCGCTCGGCGACCGGGGCGGTAGCACCGCCGGCGCGGGTGAGGGTGTAGCCGCGGGCGAGGCCGCCGGCCGGGGTGTCGCCGGCCACGAGCACCACGGCCACGGCCCGGCCGTAGGAGGCCGGCCAGCGGCGCTTCGCGTCGGTCATGACGTCCGCGGCCCAGCCGTCGAACGTGGAGCGGTGCGGGATGGCGTCCGGCCCGTCGGCCGCCGCCCGCTCCGCCGCCAGGGTGAGCCTGGTGCGGATGTGGTCCGGCACCGCCGCCGCGTGCTGCTCGACGAACGACACGTGCTCCTGGAGGGTCCGCTCGACCGCCGCCTTGCCGTACCACGCGGTGCGGGTGAGGTTGCCGTGGATATCGCGCTGCACGTCGGCGGTCGTGGCCCGATAGACTTCGCGGACGGCGATCGCGCTCACCCCGACGACGAGGAGGACACACACGAAGGCTGTGAGCGCCAACACTGGCACGAGTAGACGGGCCCGCCTCCCCCGCTGTTCAGCCCACCCCACTACCACCTTCGCGAGCGCGTCGTGCCCGAGGCTTACGTACCGTCGCTCCGTCGCGTCCCCCCCGATCTGCAGGGAGCTGACCCGTAGGAGCCGCCATTCGCCACCCGCCGCCTTCTCAAGGAGTTGCCCGAACGGCATCCGACCCCGCCACAGCCGGGCCAACCCGTCCGCCGGCACCAGGGCCGTGGTCAGCGTCCCGTCGGGCTGGCTGAGGCAAAGGTGGGTCAGGAGGCGGCGGAACGCCTCCTGGTCGCCGAGACGCGGGAGGAGGTAAAGGATGAGGGCACCCACGTGCTTATCCATCCCCCCTTCGACGCCCCCGATTTCGCGGAGGTCCTCCGCCCCGACCACGGCGTCCGGGCGCCCCCGGACGAGTTCGTACAGTTGGGTGCAGACGACCTGCACGAGCGGGAGCACGCTGTCCTGCCGGTTCGTGGTGAAAGCCCGGACCCGTCGCGCGATCTCTTCGGGCACCCCGGGCGCGTACCGGAACCGGTACTTCTCAGCCGGCACCTCCGCCGAATACCGAATCCGGGTCGTCAGAGTCGGCCGTCGGATCGCCTCGACCAGGTCGTCGAACCCGAAGTCCGTCAGCAGGTAGTCCTTCACCCCGCCGGCCGCCCGCACCCCCTTCCGGAGCCGGTCGGTGAGCCGACCGT
>DASPHQ010000507.1:0-8740 GCA_035629595.1 Urbifossiella sp.
CCGCCGCGGCCCAGGAGCCGCGCACCCCCGCCGAGCGCGCCGACTTCGCCGCCGCCACCCGACACGCCGACATCGTCGCGTTCGGCGAGGAACTGGCGAAGCGCTCCCCACGTCTGAAGGCGTCCACGTTCGGCACCAGCCACGAAGGCCGGCCGCTGCCGCTGTGGGTGCTCGCCGACCCGCCCGTGAGCTCGCCCGCCGAAGCCTCCAAGAGCGGCAAGCTGGTGGTGCTCGCGTTCGCCAACATCCACGCCGGCGAGATCGACGGCAAGGACGCCCTCTGCGCCCTGGCCCGCGACCTCGTCACGGCCAAGGACGCGCCGCTGCTCAAGGAGTTGGTGGTGCTGCTGGTGCCGGTGCTGAACGCCGACGGCAACGAGAAGCTCGACCCGAAGAACCGCCCGAACGAGCCGAACCCGGCGGGCGGCGTCGGCCGCCGCGAGAACGCCCAGGGGTTCGACCTGAACCGCGACTTCGTCAAGCTCGAAACGCCCGAGGTGCGGGCGCTCGTGAAGCTGATGACCGCGTGGGACCCGCTCGTCGTCGTGGACTGCCACACGACCAACGGCAGCAAGCACCGCTGGACGCTCACCCACGACGGCCCGCGCTACCCGACCAGTGACAGCGACCTGTCACGCTGGGCGCACGCCGTCCTGCTCCCGGAGGCGGGGAAGCGCGTGAAGGCGGCCACCGGCTTCGACACCGGCCCCTACGGCAACTTCAACCCCGACCGCACCCGCTGGGAGACGTACCCCGCGCTGCCGCGGTACGGCATCCAGTCCGTCGCGCTCCGCAACCGCGTCGGCGTCCTCAGCGAGTCGTACAGCTACGCCCCGTACCGCGACCGCGTTTTCGCCAGCTGGGCGTTCGTGAAGGGCGTCTTCGAGACGGTCGCGGAGAAGAAGGACGACGTGAAGCGGGTGACGGCGCGCACCCCGGCCGCGATCGCGGTCGTGCCGCTGCGCACGACCACGACGGCGTACGGCGACAAGCTCGCCGTCCCCGGCTTCGAGAAGGACCAGCCGACGGACCTCGCCCTCTCCCACGTCGCCCGCACGGAGGCGGCGCACGCGGTGGCGCGGCCGGCGGCGTACGTCGTGTCGCCGAAGTGCGCGGCGGCGGTCGCCACCCTGCGGCGGCACGGCGTCGCCGTCGAGGAACTGCGCGAGGACGTGCTGCTGGACGTGGAGGCGTACCGCCTCGACCGCGTCGAGGAGGCGGCGAAGGCGTTCCAGGGGCACAAGCTGCGGACGCTCGCCGTCACCAAGCGGGGCGAGGCGCGGACCGTTCCCGCGGGTGCGTTCGTGGTGAAGACCGCACAGCCGCTCGGGGCACTCGCCGCGTACCTGCTCGAACCCGAGGCGGAGGACGGGCTCGCCGCGTGGAACCTGTTCGACAACGAACTGCGGCCCGGCGCCGATTATCCCGCGCTGCGGGTGGCGAAGCTGCCGCCGGTGCTGACCGGCCCGCCGCGGCCGCTGCCGGAGGACCGCAAGGCGCTCAAGACGATCACCGAGGAGTTGCTGATCCTTGGGAAGGGGTTCACGTTCGGCCTCGCCGGCAACCCCGCGACCGGGTTGCAGTGGCTCGACGACGGCGAGCACTTCCTGCAGACGAAGGGCGACACGCTGCTGAAGGTTCACGCCCGCACCGGCCGCTCCGAGCCCGCGACGCCGAAGAAGGGCACGCCGGCGCCGAAAGTGGACGGCAAGGGCGAGTTCGCCACGGCGTCGCCCGACGGCCAGCGCGTGGCGTTCGTCCGCAAGGGGAACCTGTTCGTCGCCGCGGGAAAGGACGAGACACAGCTGACCGACGACGGCGGGAAAGACATCCTCAACGGCAAGGCCGACTGGGTGTACTACGAGGAGCTGTTCAACCGCAACTACCGCGCCTTCTGGTGGAGCCCGAACAGCGACAAGCTGGTGTTCCTCCGCTTCGACGACGCCCCGGTGAAGCGCTATCACCTGGTCGATCTGCAAACCCCGAACGGCGCGCTGGAGACGGTCCCGTACCCGAAGCCGGGCGACCCGAACCCGCTCGTGACGATCGGCGTGGCGAACCCCGCCGGCGGCCGGCCGACGTTCCTCGACCTGACCGGCTACCCGCCGGCCGACACGCTGGTGGCGCGGGTCGGCTGGCTGCCGGACGGCAAGACCGTGTACGCCTACCTGCAGAACCGCACGCAGACGTGGCTCGATGTCGTGGTGTGGAAGGACGCCGCCGGCCCGCCGGTCAAACTGTTCCGCGACACGACCGGGGCGTGGGTGGACGAGCCCGGCGCGCCGCGCTTCCTGCCGGACGGCTCGTTCCTGTTCGCCAGCGACCGCACCGGCTTCCGCCACCTCTACCACTACGCCGCGGACGGCACGCTGAGGAACGCCGTGACCGCGGGCGAGTGGGAGGTGCGCGCGGTGGAGCGGATCGACGCCGACGCCGTGTACGTGACCGGCACGAAGGACGGCCCCACGCGCCTCCACCTGTACCGCGCCGCGCTCGACGGCTCGAAGCTGGAGCGCCTGACGGACGCGGGCGGCAGCCACGCCGTGACGCTGGCGCCGAAGGGGAACCTGTTCCTCGACCGCTTCACCGACGACGCCACGCCGACGCAGGTGTACGTGTCGGAGGCGGGGAAGGGCCGCGTGCGGACGGTGGACACGAACCCGGTGTACGAGCGCGAGCAGTACCGGTTCGGCAAGTTCGAGGCGGTGTCGGTGCCGCTGGCGGACGGCTTCACGCTGAACGGCACGCTGGTGTACCCGCCCGACTTCGACGCCGCGAAGAAGTACCCGGTGTGGCTGTTCACCTACGCCGGCCCGCACGCCCCGACGGTGAAGGAGGGCTGGGGCGGCGGCCGCATCATGGACCAGTCGCTCGCCGCGACCGGCGTGGTGGTGTTCCGCGTGGACCCGCGCACGGCCAGCGGCCAGGGGATGAAGGCGGCGTGGCCCGCGTACAAGCAGCTCGGCGTTCAGGAGCTCGTGGACCTGGAAGCCGCCGTGGACTGGCTCGACAAGCGCGGCGGCTGGGTGGACCGGAGCCGCGTCGGCATCAGCGGTCACAGTTACGGCGGGTTCATGACTGCGTTCGCGCTGACGCACAGCAAGACGTTTTCGGCGGGGATCGCGTCGGGGCCGGTGACCGACTGGGGGCTGTACGACACGATCTACACCGAGCGCTACATGCTGACGCCGGCGGAGAACCCGAAGGGGTACGCGGCGAGTTCGGTGGTGGGCGCCGCGAAGGACCTGCACGGCCGGCTGCTGCTCGTCCACGGGCTGATGGACGACAACGTCCACGCGCAGAACACGCTGCGGCTGGTCGACGCGCTGCAGCAGGCGGGGAAGGACTTCGAGCTGATGATCTACCCGCGGGCGCGGCACGGCATCGGCGGCCCGCACTTCCTGCGGCTGCAACTGGGCTTCATCCGGCGGACGATGGGGGTCCGCCCCGGCGAGCCGGGAGCGTGAGCGACCGGAGTCCGAGGCGCGCCGGTCCGCGTCAGACTCCGGTCGCTCACGCTCCCGGCTCGCCCCATACCCTAATCGCCATGCACCCCCCCGAGCAGCCGCGGCCCGGCGACGTGGAGCGCGAGTTCGGCGTCGCCTTCCCCGGCCGCATCGCCGAACCGACGAAGTGGACGCAGACCGCCCTCAAGGCCATGCCCGCCGAGGGCCGCCTGAACTGGAGCGAACTGTTCGGCCGCGACGCCCCCGTGGTGCTCGACGTGGGCTGCGGCAACGGCCGCTTCCTCATCGGCTCGGCGCTCACCCGCCCCGACCACGACCACCTCGGCGCCGACATCCTGCCGGTGGTGGTGCGCTACGCCCGCAAGCGCGGCAACCAGCGGGCGCTGGCGAACGTGCGCTTCGCGGTGCTCGGCGGCCAGGAACTGGTGGAGCGGTACGTGCCGCCGCACTCGGTCGCGGAGGTGCACTGCTACCACCCGCAGCCGTTCTACGACCCGGCGCAGGTTCACCGCCGCCTCGTCACGCCGACGTTCCTCGCGGCGGTTCACCGCGCGCTGGTTCCCGGCGGGCTGTTCGTGGTGCAGACGGACAACCCGGGGTACTGGACGTACATCCGCGAGGTGGTGCCGGTGTTCTTCGACTTCCACGAGCGGATCGGCCGCTGGCCGGACAGCCCGAAGGGGCGCACCCGTCGGGAGATCGTGGCGCTCAAGAAAGGTCTGCCGGTGTTCCGCGGTCACGGCACCGCGAAAACCGACCTGAGCGAGGACGAGGCGGTGAAGCTGGCGGACGCGCTGCCGGCGCCGAAGTTCGACGCCGACCGGCGCCTCCGCGACCTCGACCGACTCGGGTGACCGGGGGTATAATCGGACCAGCCCAGGAGGACATCCCATGGTGGTTCCCATCGTCGTCGGCCCGTACGAAGCGGGATTCCGGGCGCGCACCGGCAGCCCGCTGGACCTGACCGCCGACGGCCCGACCGCCGACGACGCCGTGACCGCCCTTCAGAGCCTAGTAGCAGACCGGTTGCGGACGGTCGAGCTGCGCGCGATCGACGTGCCCGACCCACCGGCGCCCGCGGAGCCCGCACCGAATCCTGTCCGCGAGGCGGTGTTTCAGGGCTACCTGGAGGAGGTTGCGAGAATCCGGAGCGTCACCAACACCATCCCGGATGACGACGAATGACCCGGTACGTGCTGGACACGACGACGCTGAGCCACATCCAGCACTCGCACCCCCGGGTGATGTTCCGGTACGATGACGCCGTCGCCCGGGGGGACGAACTCGGGACAACGACCGTGAACGTCGAGGAGGTCATCGGCGGGTGGTTCGGCCAGTTGCGCCGGTGCCGGACGCCGGACGAGGAGGCCGAGACCGCGGCGTTCCTGGGCACGGCGGTCGTGTTACTCGGTCGCCTGTTCATTTACCCGACCACCGTGCCGGCCCTCGCCGGGTTCGACCGGCTCGTGAAGGCCAAGCTGAACGTCGGTCGCGCCGACCTGAAGATCGTCGCCGTCGCGCTGGAGCTGGGGGCCACCGTCGTCACCGACAACCTCCGCGACTTCGGCCGGGTGCCGGGGCTCGCCGTCGAGGACTGGCTGGCGTAGCCGGCCGGCGGCGGCGCGACCTCGACCGGCTCGGGTGAGCGGGGGTATACTGACGGGACAACCCCGGAGGGCACACCGATGGACTTCGCCGTGTCCGTACAACCCGTCGCGGGCGGCTTCCGGGCGAGCACCGGCGGCCCTCTCGACCTGACCGCCGACGGCCCGACCGCCGACGCCGCGGTGGACGCGGTGCGCGACCAGGTCGTCACCCGCCTTCGCCTGGGCGAAATCCGCGTCGTTCGGGTGTCGGACCTGGAGCGCGCGCTTGAGGCCGCCGCCCGTGTGGGGGAAAACCCCGAACTCGACGGCTTCCTGGCCGACCTCGCGGAATCCCGGCGGCTTCAGGTCGCCGCCCCGGACGGCGGGTGATGGCGATCTACGTGTTGGACACGACCACCTTTACCCACCTGTACCGCAAGCACGACAAGCTGCGGGACCGGGTTCGCGCGGCGTCGGACGCCCAACACGTGCTCGCGGCAACCACGGTCAGCGTCGAGGAACTGATCGGCGGGTGGCTCGGCCGGCTCCACCGGGCTCGTACCTCGCCCGAGCAGGCGAGGATCGAAGAAGCCCTGGCCGACACGACGATGATGCTCGGCGGGTTCCACATCTTCCCGGCTACCGAACTCGCCCTCGACCGGTTCGACCGGCTCGTCAAACTGAAACTGAACGTCGGCCGCGCCGACCTGAAGATTGCCGCCGTCGCACTCGGGATCGGCGCCACGGTGGTGACCGACAACCTCCGCGACTTCGGTCGGGTGCCGGGGCTCGCCGTCGAGGACTGGCTGGCGTAGCCGGCCGATCACAAATTGACACCCGCCGCCCCCGCGGGCTATACTCCTCTCACCCGATCCCCGCGCCGCCCGGCGCGCTCCCACCCGCGGGCCGGACGCCCGCCGCCGATCCCGGGCACGACGCCCGTCGCGGCCGCCACCCCTTCGGCGGCACCTGGAATGCACCCCACAGGCCCGCCGGGTCCGGCCCGGCCCCTGCCCCCGTGGAACACCGGATGCCGACGCCGCCCGACCCCGCCGGCCCGCACCCCCCGCCCCCCGCGGACGGGTCGGCCACCCGCCGGCCGGAGCCGTCGCTGTCCGACCTCCTCCGCGGGTCGTCGTCCGGGCACCGCGCCTCCCCCGCCCGCGACGTGGCCGCCCACCTCACCGCCAACCCGCTCCCCGAGCCCGACGGCGACGACGCCCCCACCGTCATCACCAACGCCCACGGCCACCCGCCGCCGCCGCCGCCGCCGTACGTCGTCGGCGACACCCCCAACCTCGCCGGCCGCCGCCTCGGCCACTTCGAGCTCATCGAGGCCGTCGGCGCCGGCGGCATGGCGGCCGTCCTCAAGGCCCGCGACCTCGACCTCGGCCGCATCGTCGCCCTCAAGATCCTCCCGCCCGAGTCGGCGAAGGACCCCGAGACGGCGACGCGGTTCAAGCAGGAGGCCCGCGCCGCGGCCCGGCTCGACCACGACAACGTCGCCCGCGTCTACTTCTGCGGCGAGGACCAGGGACTCCACTTCATCGCCTTCGAGTTCGTGGAAGGGATCACGCTGCGGCAGATGATCGACCGCCGCGGCAAGCTCCCGGCCGGCGAGTGCGTCCGCTACATGATCCAGGTCGCCGCCGGCCTCCACCACGCTGCCGAGCGCGGCGTCGTCCACCGCGACATCAAGCCGTCGAACCTCCTCATCACGCCGGACGGCCGGGCCAAGATCGTGGACATGGGGCTGGCGCGCAGCCGCGAGGGGCAGTCGATCAACGGCGGCGTCACGCAGTCGGGCGTCACCCTCGGCACGTTCGACTACATCTCGCCGGAACAGGCGCTCGACCCGCGCCGCGCCGACGTGCGCAGCGACATCTATTCGCTCGGCTGCGCCTTCTACCACGCCCTGACCGGCCGGCCGCCGGTGCCCGAGGGCACGGCCGCGAAGAAGCTGCACGCGCACCAGTACGTGGACCCGCTCGACCCGCGCGAGCTGAACCCGGCGGTGCCGGACGACCTGGCCGCGGTGCTGGCCGGGATGATGGCGAAGAACCCCGACGTCCGCTACCAGACGCCGGTCGAGCTGATCGCCCACCTGAAGACGATCGCGGAGCGGCTGAACGTCGGCCTGGAGTCGGCGGTGCGGGACTCGACTATCAAGGCGGTCGCGGCCGAGCGCCTGCCGATGGGGCCGCGGGTGCGCACGAGCTGGGTCGCCGCCGCGGCCGCGGTGACCGCCGCCGTCGTGCTGCTGGCGACGATGAACAACAACCGTCCCGCGCCGGCCGCGCCGCCGTGGGCGACGGGTGCGCCGGCGCCGCCGGTCGATGTGCCGGTGGCGGGCGGTCCCGCGGTGCCACTGCCGCCCGCCGCCGACGGCTGGGTGCGCGTGAAAACCGCGGCCGAGCTGGTCGAGGCGCTGACGAAGCCGGCCGGCGACGACCTGAAGGTGAAGCTCGCGCCCGGGGAGTACGACCTGTCTGACCTCGGCCGCAAGGTCGAGTACCGCGGCGCGAGTCTGACGTTGGTCGGCGACGGCCCGGTCGGCAGCGTCCGGGTGCAGCTCGCCGCCGACGCCGCCGAGAGCCTGGCGGTCCATGCCCGAACGGTCACGGTGCAAAAGCTCCGCTTCGGCTTCGCCTCGTCCGAGTCCGGCGAGGTGTTGGCCCCGAGCCACGGGTTGGCCCTCTCGGACTGCTCCGACGTGAGGTTGGAGGACACGTCGTTCTTCCCCGACCCGAACGCCCGCGCCGGCGGTCGGTACGCGGTCACGGTCAGCGCCGCGAAAGGCCCGGCGCGGGTGCGGCTCGACCGCTGTCTGTTCGGCCCCGGCGGGTACGGCCTGGCGGTGACGCCCGGCACAGCCGTCGAGGTGAGCGATTCGGCTTTCGCTCCCCTTACCGCCGCCATCCCCATCCACCGACCACACCTGCTGGCCGGTGACCCATCCCAGGCGACGACTGTCGCGCTGGTCCGGTCGTCGTTCATGCCCGACGCGGACGGGGCGGTTGTCGTCACCGACGATTCCGACGACGTGCGCGTGTCCGCCGCCTACTGCGTGTTCGCCCCGCCCGCCGGACCGGGCGCGGAGGGACGCCGCGGGGTTGTGGTGCGCACCTTTACGAAGGGGCCGGCCGGCGCCCGCTTCACCGGCATCACCGGCAAGCCGAACGCCTACTACCAGACCGACCCGCTCGCCGTCGGCGACAAGTCGTTCACGTTCGACGACGCCAAGAAGGCCGGGCTCCCCGCCGAGGACGCCGGCAAGGTGCTGCTGAAGCAGCGCCCGTGGGCCGCGGCCGACGGCGGTGTGCTCGCGCCGCTGGCCGGGGCCGACCCGCACCGCGCCTTCCGCCTCCGCGTCGCCGGCCCGGACGCCGACCCCGGACTGTTCACCGCCCGCGGCAACCCGGACGTGAAGGTGCTCGGGGCGCAGTTCGCCCGCGAGCCGCTCACCACCGGCGGGCTCGTCTACGCCGGCGACCCCGGCGTGGCGTGGCCGCCGCCGAACCCGGCCGCGAGCCCCGCCGGCCCGCGCGAACTCGTGTGGTGGCCCGACGCCCCCGCCGACCCGCCGCCGCCGCCGGGCACGTCCGCCGACCTCGTGACGCTGCTGCGCACCGCCCGCTCCGGCGACACGATCCGCATCCGCCACACCGGGCTCCTCCCCGTCGAGCA
>DASPHQ010000508.1:0-7460 GCA_035629595.1 Urbifossiella sp.
CGGGGCAACGCCCCGGGACGGGTTCGGATATGGAACAACCGGACGTGGCGTGAGGCGCGGCGGGTAACGATAACCCGGACCGTTGCACCTCCCCCGCCACCCGGCTACGCTTCCCCCATGTTCCACCCCCGCCGGAACGACCGGATGCGCGTCGCCCTCCTCGTCGTACTCGTCGCCGCGGGCTGCGCCCGGCGCCCCGCCGGGTCCGACGCCGCCCCCCTCCCGCGGGAGCAGATCGAGCAGAACCTTCAGTCCCAGGCCGAGGAAGTCGGGCGGGCCGTGGTCGGCGAGGACCACGGGCGGTTGGCCGACCTCACGCACCCGACGCTGGTGCGGAACCTGGGCGGTCGGGAGAAGTACGTGAAGCGCCTCGGGGAGATCGCGGCCGAGATGAAGGGGAGCGGGTTCCGCATGGTGGCCATCGCGCCGACACGGCCGTCCGCGCTGGCCGAGGCGGCCGGCAAGTGGTTCGGGGTCGTCCCGGCCGACCTCGACATGACCGGCCCCGGCGGCGCCCGCGCGAAGGTCAAGTCGCACCAGATCGGCGAGTCCGTGGACGGGGGCCGGACGTGGCGGTTCATCGACGCCAACGGCATCGGTGGCGACCGCCGCAAGCTGAATCTCGTCATGCCCGACTACCCCGCCGACCTGCCGGTGCCCGTCAACCCGCCGCCGCAGTGGGACCGCGGCTGACCCCGGCCGTTGCTGCTGTCACACACTTCGGATACGCTTCTTCCGTATTGCCACACCCATCAACGGGTCTTCCCGATGCGCCTTGTGCTCCTCGCTCTCTTCCTCACGAGCGTGGGTTGCGGGCGTCCCGTCAACGGACCGACTGAGAAGTCGCCCGCGCCGACCCCCGAGGCCGAGCCTCTCGACCGCGCCCAGGTCACGAAGAATCTCGTCGCTCACGCCGAGGAAAGCCGGCGGGCCGAAGCCGCTGAGGATTACGAGCGGCTAGGTGACCTGACTCACCCGGCGCTGATCCGACAGTTGGGCGGTCGCGCCCAATTCCACAAGGCAGTCCGCGAAGCGGTTGGAGTGATTAACAAGGCGAAAGCCGCCGGAGTACGATTCAAGCCTTCGACAATCCGAGAGCCGATCAGGGTCGCCGATTCGAACGGAAAGTGGTACGGCGTCGTACCGTATGACTGGGCTCTGATCGAACCGGACGGAACCCAGGAGGATAGCACCTCGAACCTCTTCGGCGAATCCGTCGACGGCGGCCGAACGTGGACGTTCGTCGATGGGGAAGGCGTGGGGGGCGACCGCGCGAGGTTGAAGCAGGTGATGCCCGATTTCCCGGACTCGTTGCCGGTGCCGGCATCGAAATGACTCGGTGGGCGTAAGACGCGATCGGGGTGATTCGTGACCGTCGCCCGTCCCGGGGCGTTGCCCCGGGCTATGCTGTCCCAGGCCGTTGGCCTGAAAACCGAGAAGTCCTCTTCAGCCCGAAGGGCTGGGATAGCATAGCCCGGGGCAACGCCCCGGCGCGGCTACCGATCGACCCGATCGGGTACGAGTCTCCGGCCGTTGCACCGCCCTGCCCCCTCGGCTACTCTTCACCTCCACCCTCCCGGGGCATCCCCGATGCGCCTCGCCGCCGTCGCCGTCCTCCTCGCCGCCGCGACCCCCGCCGCCGCCCAACCCGGGGGCTTACGCCCCACGGCTCGCCAGCCCAACGTCGTGCTGATCGTCGCCGACGATCTCGGCCAGCGCGACCTCGTCTGCTACGGCAGCACCTTCCACCGCACCCCGCACCTCGATGCCCTCGCCAAGAGCGGCGCCCGCTTCACCGACTGCTCGTCGGCGTGCCCGGTCTGCTCGCCGACCCGCGCCAGCATCCTCACCGGCATGTACCCGCAGCGGTACGGCGTCACCGACTGGCTCCCCGGCCGACCCGACCGGCCCGACCAGATGCTCCGCCGCCCGGAGCTGACCATGCAGCTGCCGCTGCAAGCCTTCACCCTCGCGGAACGGCTCCGCGCCCAGGGCTACGTCACCGCGCACGTCGGCAAGTGGCACCTCGGCGGCGAAGGGTTCGGTCCCGAGCAGCAGGGCTTCCAGGTGAACGTCGCCGGCGACCACACCGGCACGCCGATGAGTTATTTCGCCCCGTTCGCCAACAAGAAGAGCCGCATGCGCGGGCTCGAAGACGCCCCCGCCGGCGAGTACCTCACCGACCGCCTCACCGCCGAGGCGGAACGCTACATCGACCGCAACAAGGACCGGCCGTTCTTCCTGTACCTGGCCCACTACGCCCCGCACACGCCGCTCCGCGCCCCCGACGACGTGGTGGCGCGCTACCCGAGCCCCCCCGTCCACGGCCGGCAGAGCCACGCCGTGTACGCGGCGATGATCGAGCGCCTCGACGCGAGCATCGGCCGCATCATCGCCAAGCTCGACGAACTGAAGTTGAGCGACAACACGCTCGTGATCTTCACCTCCGACAACGGCGGCCTCGCCACCCTGGAGGGGATGCCGTTCGCGCCGACGATCAACAGCCCGTACCGCGAGGGGAAGGGCTACCTGTACGAAGGCGGCCTGCGAGTCCCGCTGCTGATGAAGTGGCCCGGCCGCGTGACGCCCGGCTCCGCGCCGACGTTCGCCGCGTGCAGCATCGACCTGGTGCCGACCGTCGAGGAAGCCTTCGGCGGCACGGTCTACGGCGAGGGCGGGCGCGAGCGGCCGTTCGACGGCACGTCGCTGCTGCCGCTGTTCCGCGGCCAGACGCCGCCGGCCCGCAACCTGTACTGGCACTACCCGCACTACGCCAACCAGGGTTCGCGGCCCGGCGGCGCCGCCCGCAGCGGGCCGTGGAAGTTCGTCGAGTTCTACGAGACGAACCGGCGCGAGCTGTTCGACCTGTCGAAGGACGTGTCGGAGAGCCGCAACCTCGCCGCGGACCGGCCGGACGTGGTGCGGGAGCTGGCCGCCAAGCTCGCCGCGTGGCGGACGGACGTGGGGGCGCGGATGCCGACGCCGAACCCCGACTACCGGCCGAACCCGGCGGACGGCAACGGCGTGTACACGCTGCACGCCCGCACGGCGATGGTGTTCGGCACGATGCTGCGCTACGAGCCGCTGCCGCACAAGAACACGCTCGGCTTCTGGGTGAACCAGAACGACCACGCCGAGTTCCCGTTCACCGCGGGCGCGGCCGGCGAGTACCGCGTCGAGGTGCTGCAGGGGTGCGGCAAGGGGAGCGGCGGCGCCGAGGTCGAGCTGGCGGTCGGCGACTCGAAGCTGACGTTCACGGTGAAGGACACCGGCGGCTTCCAGGCGTTCGAGGCGCGCGACGTGGGCGTGCTGCGCGTCGCCGCCGCCGGCCGGCACGCGCTGACGGTGCGCGCCCGCACCAAGCCCGGCCCGGCGGTGATGGACCTCCGTCAGGTCGTGCTGCGGCCGGTTCGCTAGAACGGGTGAACCGGCTCCCACCCACCCCCGCCGCCCCATGATCCGCTTCCAGTGCCCGAACTGTGGGAGGCCGCAGACCTCCCCCGACGCGACCGCCGGGGAGACCGGCCGCTGCTCGTACTGCGAGGAGCTGTTCGACATCCCGCAGCCGCGCCCGGCCGCCGTGCTCCGCGTCGTCTGCCCCGGGTGCGACAAGACCCTCGGCCTCCCCGCGGCCGCCGCCGGCAAGCCGGCGAAGTGCCCGGCGTGCGGCATCAAGTTCCTGGTCCCCGACGACCTGGAGCCGGAACCGGCCCCCGCGCCGAAGCCGCGCCCGCGGCCCGCACCACCGCCGCGCCGCCGCCCGCGCGACGAGGACGACGACGAGCCGGTCAGTCGCCGCCGCCGCGTGTACGACGACGACGATGACGACGATGACGACGACGACGAGCGGCCGTCCCGGCGGTCGAGGGCGAAGCCGAAGAAGCGGCGGCGGGCGGGCGGCGGTGGGATGCCGGAGTGGTACGGCGGCCCACTCGGGCGGCTGGCCGAGAACGCCGTCATCACGCTGCTGCTGGCGCTGCTGGCGCTGGCTTCGCCGATGGTGGCCGGCTGGCTCCTCATCGGCTGGGGCTTCGTCCTCGCGTCTGTCAGTGCGATCTGGTTCCTGGTCCTCGCGGGGAGGGAGGGGGTCGATCAGGTGCTGCTGAACCTGTTCATCCCGTTCTACTCGGTGTACTACGCGATCACCCGCTGGGACGACGTGAAGCACCCCGTCACGCTCAACCTGATCGGGGGCGCCCAGTACACCATCGGCATCCTCCTGGTCCTGGCCCCGTTACTGGCGATGCTCCGTGAGCTACAGGGCGTGCAGGAGTAGCCCTCCGTTTTCCATTGCCCCCGCGGGAGCGGCGGCGTAGTGTCAGGCTCCGCCCCCTACCGGAGCCGCCTCATGCGCGCCGCAGCCACCGCCCTGCTCGTCATCCCCCTGCTCCTCATCCCCGCGCCGGCGCAGACGCCAGACGCGGGCAAGCTCGCCGCCATCAAGCCGGCCATGCAGCGGTACGTCGATTCCGGCGACCTGGCCGGGGCCGTCACGCTCGTCGGCCGGTCGAGCGGCGTGATTCACCACGAGGCCGTCGGCTTCCGCGACCTCGCCGCCCGCGACCCGATGCAGGCGGACACCCCGTTCCGCATCGCGTCGATGACCAAGCCGATCACCGCCATCGCCATCATGATCCTCGCCGATGCGGGGCTGCTGAGCCCGGACGACGACCTCGCCAAGCACCTGCCTGACTTCGCCGGCCTGACGCTCGCCGACGGCGCCAAGCCGAAGCGCGCGGTGAAGCTGCGCGACCTGCTGACGCACACGTCCGGCCTGGGCAACTACCCGCCCGAGCTCGCCGACGTGTACGCCAAGCGCCTCCAAACCCTGGCCGAGACGAGCGCCGCGGTGGCGAAGGTGCCGCTGATGTTCGAGCCGGGCACGAAGTGGAGTTACTGCAACAGCGGCATCGACACCCTCGGCCGCGTCGTGGAGGTGGCGAGCGGCAAGACGTTCGAGGCGTTCCTGCAGGAGCGCGTGTTCGCCCCGCTGGCGATGACCGACACCCGCTTCTACCCGACGCCGGCCGACATGAAGCGCGTCGCTCTGACGTACGGAAAGAAGGACGGGAAGCTGGTGGCGGGTCCGTTCGGGCTGGTGGGTCTGCCGGCGAACCCGAAGCACCCGATCCCGGCCGGCGGTCTCATCTCGACCGCGGCGGACCAGGCGAAGCTGTACCGGGCGATGCTCCAGAAGGGGCAGCTGGACGGCAAGCGGATCCTGAGCGAGAAGTCGGTGGCGGAGATGACGCGGACGCAGACGGGCGACATCAAGACGGGGTTCGTGGAGGGGATGAGTTTCGGCTACGGGTGGGCGGTGGTGAAGGAGCCGAAGGGGGTAACGGCGATGTTGTCGCCGGGGAGTTACGGGCACGGCGGGGCGTTCGGCACGCAGGGGTGGATCGACCCGCGGCAGGACGTGTTCGTGGTGCTGATGATCCAGCGGACCGGCCTGACGAACGGCGACGCCTCCGAGTTCCGCCGCACGTTGCAGGAGTTGGCCGTGGCGGCGGTGAAGTGACAGGGGCGGACGCAACCCCCCTCCGTTCGGCCGGTCGCACCGGCCCGAACACCAGTGGGATGACGCGCACGAGGGCGGGTGTTACCGGCCGGCCTTGGGCCGGCGGAACTCCATCAGAATCAACCCGTCCTTGGCCTTCGTCTCGAACGCCTCCGGCCGGGCGGCGCTCGCGGGGCCGACGCAGAGCACCATCGTATCCGCGGTCACCTTGTAGATCCCGCGGTAGAGGAGGCGGTCCTTCGGGTCCACCTTCTCCAGCCCGAAGGTGCCGACGTCGATCTGCTTGGGCGCCGCGTCGGACTTGACGCGGTAGGGGATCGCGACGGTCTTGCCGGGAGCCTTCGGGGGGGCCGGCCACTGGATCAGGCGGTCGGTGAAGGTCCACCGCGACTGCGGGAAGTCCTTCCCGTCGAGGTAATCGGCCAACTCGTTGCCGCTCAGGCGGGCTCCGTCCATCCCGAAGGCGACGAGCTCCCAGTCCCCGACGAGCGGGTTCCCCTTCTCCTTGCCATCCTGCGCTCGCACGCCGGCGGTTGCGGTCGAGAGAACTGTCAGCGCGAGAACCAGGACGCATCGCATGGCACTGCCCTCGATCGATAGGTGATACCGAGATGGGTTGTCATGCACATTCCGATCCGAGATTGATGCGAGCGATCCATACCTGTTCCCCGCCGAACCGACGGCCTGAACCCGGGGAGGGAGCGATTCACCTGACGAACGGCAACGCCTCCGACTTCCGGCGCACGCTGCAGGAACTGGCGGTGGCGGCGGTGAAGTGAGATTCCGTTTCGCCGCTCGCGGCTTCGCGCTGCCCAGGGCGAAGCCGCAAGCGGCCGCCCAGGCACCATCCCACGTCCTACGGCGCCGGCCGCGCTCGCTCGAAGTGCCAGACGTAGCCAGTGCCGCGGTCGGTGAACGACCGCGGCCGCCGGTACAACCCCGCGTCCGGCCCCGTCTCGGCCGCCACCTCGACCAAACACAGCGTCAGCCGGTCGCCGTCCAACTCGTAGATCGCGAGTGACCAATACTGCTCTCCGTTGACCCAGATCGGGAAGTCGATTTCCTTGGGTCGGCGCGTCGGGTCGATCCGGTACAGCTGCGGCCGAGCCGTCGGTCTCATGGCGGTCACCCGATCGCCATCGAACGTCAGCCGGGCGCCGACGGGAGTGACACCGGGCGGCTCCGTCCTAACGACGAGCCACACGCCGCGCAGCCGCTCCATCTCTTCTCGGGCGCCCGCGGGGACCGGCGGCGGTTGCCAGTCGTCCTCGTCGTCCCCGCCGGACCGACGCCCGAGTGCGACGACCGTCAGCACTAGGATCACGACCGCACCGGGGAGGACCAGCACGACCGCCCGTCGGCCACGGCTCTGGCCGAGCGAGGAGTCCCCCGCTTTGCCGGGTTGCGGGCGTCCGAGGAGCCGGAACGCCGTCCAGCCGGCGAGCCCGGCGTAAGTCAGGCCAGACGCGACCAACAACAGCGCCCCGGGGCCGACCGTCGGCTGCATCCGCGGGTCGAGGTCGTGAACTAACCCGGCGTACACTCCCAGGGCCGCGATCCCGAAGCCGAGCCACACCCCGACGACCGCCACGGCGACGGCCGCGCGGCGGAGGGCGGTGCTTGGTGCGGGTCGGCGGAGGGCGATCAGCTGCGCCGCGGCCAGGAGTATCCCGAGGATCGCCGTCCAGCCGAGCGGCCGCCCCGCGGGCGTACCCAGGACACCGATGCCGAGCGGGTCGCCGAGGAACACGATCCGCTGAACCGGTAGATGCATCACTACGGCTGCGAGGACGGCGGCCGCGCACACCAGTTGGGCGACGGACGCCGGCCCGGCCGACGGGGGCTCGAGTTCGCTCACGGTTCGACTCCGCGGCCGCGGGGCTGGTTCAACCACACGCCCCCCGTTGTACCCCCACTCCCCGACGTGACAGCGGACGTG